>JADQCC010000053.1 GCA_016278295.1 Roseovarius sp.
CCCCCCCCCCCCCCGCCGAACCTGCGCCCCGGATTGCCCGGGCGCGGGCGGTGCAAACTTGCGACCTGCGGTTGTCCTTCGTGACGCGCCCGATCCATAGGAGACATTCGTCACTGGCCCCGCGGCTGCGGTGATGCCTCCCAGAGCCTCCCCAATCCAATCCAGCGGTATAGGACTGGTAGGCGATTTCGGCCTACTGGTTCGAAGTCGAAAATTCTACATCTTGTAAGGAAAACGTCTTTTCTGGAAATTCACTCCGTGTTGCGTTGCGTCGAATTTCGTCGCAAACGATCCATGAAAAAAGTGTTTCAATAGTTCTCATCTGACCTTGCCGACGCTCCGATTTCACAAATGCGTTGTAGAATTGATCCCATGTGCAATATGTTACATTTTTGGGTGTTTCATCACTGAATCCAAAATGCGCAAAGTGCCTAGACAAAACGACAAGGTATACCTTCGGAACATCGCATGAGCGCCTCATTCCGAAGCGGTGCCGAATATCTGCCACGCTTGCCTCGGCCAGCCAACCCTGCGTTGCACCAATCCATTTACGGCTCTCTTTTACAAACCGTTGGGAACGATTGACCCTAGAACTCAGTTCAGACCCATAACTATCCTGGGCTTTGATTTGGAACAGCAAAACAGCATTCGAAGCATCGTCGGCGACAGTTAAATCAATATCTGTCAGGTCTTGACCATTCCTTCGTAGCACGACGTTTCTTCCGAAGACAAGTTTACCGAATGATCCTTGCAAGCAGCTTTCTATAGCGCGTTGAATAGATGCCTCGCGCTTTTGTTGATTCGCATTGTAATCGTCGGGGAAGTGATGTCGGAGCCCATTGAGAAGGATTTGAATGGGGTTTTCTTGAGTGCCGGCAAGACTATGGTATACACTCGTAGTTGAAAACTCGAAGAGCATAGGAACTGGCGCACCGTTTGGCCTGAGAACGTCAACGTTGTCTCTTCTGGTGGAGAGAACCCGATAAATTGCTTCGAGATCTTCGCTCTTAGCGTAGGAAAAGGACTTGAAAGAAGGTCCATACATATCAAGCGCATTGCCCATGTTTTCGATGAAACCAGTTTTTTCCGACGATATAGTCAAAATATTCTTTAGTTGGATATTTTCATGCTTGCGTATGAGTTCCTCGCAATACTTCTCATGCTTCAATGCCAGCGAGTAGATGTAGACTACGGCCAGCACATACTTGATGTAGGGAACTCCACCAAATTTGAGTTCAAATTTGAACGAGTCAAATCCGGCCGATGATGAAATGAGAGAATACGCAAGGCCGAAAAAATGGTCGTCCAAAGTCGGATGCGCATCGTACCCAATAAAGTGGTCCTTGAAGACGAAAACGTTGTCGCTAGCCAGTTCGGCGATCTCCCCGTCAAGGCCTTTTGCAAATTCTAAGTCATAATATTTTTCCCGATACCAGTCCCTGCGTAGGTCAGCAAAATGTCTCTGAACGGAGACTTCATAGCCGTCATAGTCGATCCAGTTTCTCGGCAAGGTGAACTCAAACGAGTTTTCTGAATTCTGTCTGAGTTCTATTTCGCCAATCTTTGCAGCGACAGCCAATCGCCGTCCGTGCTCAATCTTGCCCAGCTGGACAAGCGTCTCGCGCGCCCTCGCGGCAATAGCCTCATCGTGCACAGGCATAAGCGTCGGCACTTCATACTTTTCACACGATGACAGTGCGTGTGCGAGTGCACGAGGAGTGCCAAGTCTCAGAAGATAGTACAGTTCGTCTACATCAACATTGGGAATATTGAGGTCATCAGTCTTATAGATTGTGTAGAAACTGTCATACTCTCGAAGGGCATAGACTGGAAACAGACCGATGCGGTCACGGTTGATACCTTTAGCCAGCCGATCCTCCTCAAACTTTAGGGCGGCCATTATATTTTCAAATGCACTACTCAAAATTGACTGTCAACGCCCTAGTCGCCATCTGTCAAAGTATCGTTCATATCCGCCGCCGCGTGATGCGCCATGGATTTGACCGTCAGCGCCCAAAGTACCCTTGTAGGACTGTATGACAGTCGACCTCATAGTAGTTCAAAACGACACCTCCGTCGTCATAAATCTTTGAAGACTTACCAACTGAAGTGAAGGTCCGCTTTCCCCCAAACCTGACCGTAACACCGAGGGCGTCAAGCATTCCAACGACCGACCGCAAAGAGGCTTCCCCCCTTCGCACCCGCAGCATCCTAATCAGGGATGAACGGCACGTCCGGCCCCGCCCCCCTCCTCCGACCGGTGCGTTCAGGCAAAGTTTACCCATTACCCGGACCGGGCCTCCTCCGGGCCTCTCCTGTCAAACGGACGGCACCGGGACGGGGTGCCTCGAAGGCCCCGCACCCCACCCCAACGGGCACCGTCACGGTGCCCCTCCCGAACCGTGCGGTTCGTGCGCTGAACCGTGCGGTTCGCGCCGACGTCACAGCATCATCACCCCCCGCCGGATCAGGTTCAGCCCCGCCAGCAGCAGCACCCAGAGCGTCACCTTGCGAAAGGTTTCCTGGTCAAACCGGTCCTGCAAACAGAAGCCCAGCCCGATCCCCAAGAGCGCCGGCGGCACCAGTGCCAGCGACAGCGGAACCGTCTCCGCCCGCAGCACGCCCGAGCCCACGTGCGAGGCCAGCAGCAGCACCGCGCCGAGGCCATAGATCACCCCCTGCACGCGCATCTGCTCGGTCTTCTCGGTGCCGCGCGCGGTCAGCATCGCCACGGTGGGCGGCCCCCAAATACCTGATAATCCACCGAAAAGCCCGGCAAGCGCGCCCATCCCCGCCTCGCCCCGCGCACCACCTTCGGGGACCATGCGCAGCCCCCGGCCCAGCAGCGTCGACAGCGCGTAGGCGGTGATCAGCGGCCCGATGAACAGGAACATCGCGGCGGGCGGCAAGAGCGGCACGAGTTGCGCCGCCACCACCATCACCGCGCCCCCCGCCAGCAAGAACACCCGGAACCGCGCCACCGACGCCAGCGCCGCGCCCACCCCCTGCCGCAACGCCTGCCACAGGTTCGTCGCCAGCGTCGGCAAGATCAACCCCGCCAACGCCAGGTCCGGCGCCATCATCGTGCTCAGCCCCGCGATCAGAACCGTCGGCATGGCGAACCCCACCACGCCCTTGACCAGCCCCGCGCAGATCGCCACGCCAAGGGCGAGGCTCCAGCCCCAGAGTGGGTCGATATCGAAAAACGCTTCCATACCCGAGTGTTAGCACAGGATTAGCGCCACAGCACAAGGAATATACACGCAACTTTAGAACAAAAACATGCAACAATTGGCATAATAGTTGCGCTGCACCTGCATCATGGATAAAAGGCCCCGGAACAGGAAAGGACACGTTTCATGGCACATGACGGACAGGATATTGCAATGTCGGAGCCGATCCTCCTGAGCGACCTCACGGCGCTCACCCAAGCCGCGCTCGCACCCGCCGAAACCCTTCTGTCGCAAGCGCGCGAGGCTGTTCGCGCGCGGGTCACCGTGGATGGCCGCGTCTCGGGCGCGGCGATGGACGCGGCACAGGGCGCGACCCACGGGCTCGCGTGGCTGGCCACCTATGTCGAATCGCTGCGCCAGATGCAGGGCTGGGCCACGCGGCTCGACGAACAGGGGCAGTTCGGCGAGGTCGAGCGACTGATCCTTCAGATCGCGTTCGGCGAGTATCTCGCGCAGATCACGGGCGGCATCGCCATGAATCAGGGCGAGATCGCCCGCCCCGCCGACATGGGGCTCGACGAGGCCACGCTCGCCGCCTTCCGCACGCCCGAAGTGACCACGCTGATCGCGCGCGGCAACACGCAAGGAGCGCGCCTGGCGCTCGTCGCGCTGATGCAGGAGCGCGCCGCCGAGATCACCGTGGGCCGCACCGGGCTCGATGACGAGCTCGAGATGATCCGCGAACAGTTCCGCCGTTTCGCGGTGGAAAAGGTCGAGCCCCATGCCCATGAATGGCACCTCAAGGACGCGCTCATCCCGATGGAGATCATCGGGGAACTGGCCGAAATGGGGGTCTTTGGCCTGACCATCCCCGAGGAATACGGCGGGCTGGGCCTCAGCAAGGCGTCAATGGTCGTGGTCTCCGAAGAACTGAGCCGGGGCTATATCGGCGTGGGTAGCCTCGGCACCCGCTCCGAGATCGCCGCCGAGCTTATCCTTTGCGGCGGCACCGACGAGCAGAAGGAAAAATGGCTGCCCAAGCTCGCCAGCGGCGAGACCCTGCCGACGGCGGTATTCACGGAGCCCAATACCGGCTCTGACCTGGGCAGCCTGCGCACCCGCGCCGTGCGTGACGAGAACGGCGACTGGAAGGTCACTGGCAACAAGACCTGGATCACCCATGCCGCGCGCACCCACCTGATGACGCTGCTGGCGCGCACGGTGCCCGACACCACCGATCACCGTGGCCTGTCGATGTTCCTTGCCGAGAAAGCGCCGGGCACCGACGCGGTCCCCTTCCCCACCCCCGGCATGACTGGCGGCGAGATCGAGGTGCTGGGCTATCGCGGCATGAAGGAATACGAGCTTGCCTTCGACAATTTCCACGTCAAGGCCGAGAACCTGCTGGGCGGCGAAGAAGGAAGGGGCTTCAAGCAGCTCATGGAGACGTTTGAGGCCGCGCGCATCCAGACCGCGGCGCGCGCCATCGGCGTGGCGCAATCGGCGCTCGACGTGTCTATGCGCTACGCGCAGGACCGCAAGCAATTCGGCAAGCCGCTCATCGAATTTCCCCGCGTGGCCAGCAAGCTCGCGATGATGGCGGTCGAGATCATGGTGGCACGGCAGCTCACGTATTTCTCGGCCTGGGAAAAGGACAACGGCCACCGCTGCGATCTCGAGGCCGGGATGGCCAAGCTGCTGGGCGCACGCGCAGCCTGGGCCGCGGCCGACAACGGGCTGCAAATCCACGGTGGCAACGGCTTTGCGCTGGAGTACACGATCAGCCGCATCCTGTGTGATGCCCGCATTCTCAATATCTTCGAGGGTGCTGCCGAAATCCAGGCACAGGTGGTGGCGCGGCGTCTGCTGGGCTGACGCGCGACGCTCTTGCCAATCCGCCCGCGAGGGCCAACAAAGGGGACATGGACGGCCATGCCTTCACCCTCGCGGGCGCATCCCTTGTCGCGCTGCCCTCGGGCGCGCTCTACTGGGAGGCGCGCAATCTGCTTTGCGTCTCCGATCTGCATCTCGGCAAGGCGCAGCGCCGGGCGCGGGCAGGCGAGCCGCCGCTGCCCCCCTACGAAACGCGCGACACCCTGACCCGGCTGGAAGCAGACCTGCGCCGCACCGGGGCGACAACGATGATCTGCCTTGGCGACAGTTTCGACGATTGCGAGGCCGCGCGCGCCCTGCCCGGGGCCGAGAAGCTGTGGGTCACGCGCTTGCAGGCGGGGCGGCGCTGGGTCTGGATCGAGGGCAATCACGATCCCGGTCCGGTCGATCTCGGCGGCGCGCATCTGGCCGAATTGCCCAATCCCCCCCTCACCTTTCGCCACATCGCCCGACGCGGCCAATCGGGCGAGGTATCGGGCCATTACCACCCCAAGATGCCACTGAGTTTGCGCGGCCAATCGATCAGCCGCCCGGCCTTTCTCATCGACGGCGACCGGGTGATCCTGCCCGCCTACGGCGCCTATACCGGCGGGCTGTCCTGCGACGACCCGGCGCTCACCGGGCTGATGCGCGCCGAGGCGCTCGCGGTGCTCACCGGCCCCGTGACCCATGTGCTGCCTATGCGTTGGGGTGCACCTCGAAAGGGCGAAGGCTCTCGCGAAAGGCGTCCATGAATTCCAGCGTCAGGAGCGACGGCGCCCCGTGCACCGGCCGCACCAGTGCCAGCCTGTGCGGCACGTCCGGCACGAAAGGGCGGTGGACGAGGCCGCGCGCGGCATAGCCCTCGGCGTCGAGTGCGCTCACCACAGACACGCCCGCGCCACGCAGCACCAGCTCGCAGGCGGCGGTGAACTGCCGGATCTCCAGGATCGGGGTCATCGTGACCCCCGCCCCGAGAAACGTCTCCTCCAGCGCGCGGAAGAACGCGCTGTCGCGCCGTGTGTGGATCATCCTTTGCCCGTCCAGGTCGCCGGGGCTGATCTCTTCGCGTTCGGCCAGCGGGTGACCGGGCGGCAGAATGCAGACCGTACGCACCGGCACGATCTCGGCCTCGACCGCCGGGTGCCCTTCGAACCCGTCGGTGATGCCGCAATGGAACTGTTCGCCGACGATCCATTCAAGGATGCGCTCGGGGCGGTCAGGCTCCACCGTCAGCGTGACGCCGGGCCGGTCGGCGAGAAACCGCGCCAGCACACCGGGCAGGTGCGAGGTCGCAAACCCCGGCAGGCAGGCAAGCCGAAGGTGTCCGGCCTTGCGGTCGTTGAGGCTGCGGCTCAGTTCGCCGATCCGGTCGAGCGTTTCCAGCACGCGGTGGATATCGGGCAGCAGGAACCGCGCCTCCTGCGTCGGCACCAGCCGCCCGTCACGCCGCTCCAACAGCGCCAGCCCCGTCTCCGCCGCGAGATCGGCCAGCAGCCGGCTCACCGCGGGCTGCGAGATACCGAGCTCCTCGGCAGCCCGCGTCATGGAGCCGGTGACGGCGACACGTTCGAGCGCTTCAAGCTGGCGCAGGCGCAGGCGGGCGGACATGGGCGGCTCCGGCAGGGACAGGGCGTGATGACAGGATGGTAGCAGGTTTGTAAAAATAATATGACATTATATTAGAGCGTATATTTGCGCGGTTGTATTATGTCAATTTCCGTGTAGCGTGGTCCTTGCGTGATCGCCGCGGTCGGCAGGGGATGTTCGGCTGCGCTCGTCTTATGGGAGAGGATACCATGCAGAAAACGGCATTTGGCGCGCTTCTGGCCGCCACCACCGCGCTGTCGCCGCTTGCCGCGACGGCCCAGACCGAAATCCAGTTCTGGCACGCCTTTACCGGGCGGCTGGGTGAGCTTGTGGCCGAGCAGGTCGCGACCTTCAACGAAAGCCAAAGCGAATACAGCGTCAACGCCACGCACAAGGGCAACTACTCCGAGACGCTCAACGCCGGGATCGCCGCCTTCCGCGCGGGCGAGCAGCCGCACATCCTGATGGTGTTCGAGGTGGGAACGGCCACGATGATGGGGGCCGAGGGCGCGATCAAGCCGGTTTACGAGGTGATGGAAGAGGCGAACGCGGATTTCGACCCCGACGCCTATATCGGTTCGGTCAAGGGCTATTACACCACCACCGACGGCCAGATGCTGTCGTTGCCGTTCAACTCCTCCACCCCGGTGCTGTGGGTCAACCGCGACGCGCTGGAAGGCGCGGGCATCGACCCTGATACCGATCTCAGCACCTGGCAGAACGTCGATGGCGTGCTCGATCAACTGGCCGAGGCGGGCAACGACTGCCCGATGACGACCGCCTGGCAGAGCTGGATTCACCTCGAAAACCTCTCGGCCTATCACGACGTGCCATTCGCCACCAAGGAGAACGGATTTGCCGGGCTCGACACGGAACTCGCCTTCAACGGCCCTGTGCAGGTACAGCACATCGCACAAATGGGCGAGTGGGCCAAAGAGGGCAAGTTCATCTATGCCGGTCGCCGCAACGAGGGCGGGGCGAATTTCCGCGCCGGCGAATGCGCGCTCTTCACCGAGAGCTCGGCGGGCTACGCCGGCATCAAGGCCGAGGCGAACTTCGATTTCGACGTGCGCCCCCTGCCCTATTGGGACGGCGTCGATGGCGCGCCGCAGAACACCATCATCGGCGGTGCGTCGCTCTGGGTAATGGAGGG
Organism: Roseovarius sp.; assembly: GCA_016278295.1. Classification (GTDB taxonomy): domain Bacteria; phylum Pseudomonadota; class Alphaproteobacteria; order Rhodobacterales; family Rhodobacteraceae; genus Roseovarius. The sequence continues at coordinate 7,789 of JADQCC010000053.1, forward strand.
GCATGAACCGGCAGAATACGAGGCGGCGGCGGCTTTCCTCAACTTCCTGTCCTCGCCCGAGATCCAGGCCAAGTGGCATCAGGACACCGGCTATCTGCCGATCACCAAGGCCGCCGGAGAGTTGACCCGCGAGCAGGGCTTCTACCAAGAGAACCCCGGCACCGACGTGGCGGTGAAGCAGATGACCGCCAAGGCCCCCACGGCCAATTCCAAGGGCCTGCGGCTTGGTTCCTTCGACCAGATTCGCGGCATCATCGACGAAGAGCTGGAGGCCGTCTGGTCCGGCGACAAGGACGCGCAGGCGGCGCTGGACTCCGCGGTCGAACGCGGCAACCAGCTCCTGCGCCGGTTCGAGCGCGCCAGCAACTAAAGATCGCGGGGGGCCGGGCAACCGGCCCCCGGGCCGCCAAGCATGGAAAAACGTGTCACCTTCAAGGGCTGGCTTCTGCCGCTCTGCCTGATCGCGCCGCAGGTATTCATCTCTGCGGTGTTCTTCTTCTATCCCGCCGGGCAGGCGGTGTGGCAATCGCTGTTCATCCCCGACCCGTTCGGTCTCTCGTCGCAATTCGTCGGGCTGGAGAATTTTGAATACCTGCTGGGCGACCCCTATTACCGCGCCTCCTTTGTCACGACCGCGATCTTCTCGACGCTGGTGACGCTGGCGGCGATGATCCCGGCGCTGTTTCTGGCGGTCATGGCCGACCGGCTGGTGAAATCGGCGCGGGTTTACCGCACGCTGCTGATCTGGCCCTATGCCGTGGCCCCGGCGGTGGCGGGCGTGTTGTGGCTCTTCATGTTCAACACGCGGGTCGGGGTCATAGCGTGGTATCTGGGGCAATTGGGCTATGACTGGAATCATGTGCTCAATGAGGGCGAGGCAATGGGGCTCGTGGTCGTCGCCTCGGCCTGGGGGCGCATCAGCTACAATTTCCTGTTCTTCTTCGCCGCCCTGCAAGCGGTGCCCCGCTCGATCATCGAGGCCGCCGCCATCGACGGCGCGCGCTTCTGGCGGCGGTTCTTCACTATCGTGCTGCCATTGCTGTCGCCCATCACCTTCTTCCTCTTGGTGGTCAACATCGTCTATGCCTTTTTCGAGACCTTCGGCGTCATCCACACGATCACGAGCGGCGGCCCGCAACAGGCCACCACGATCCTCGTCTACAAGGTTTTCTCCGACGGCTTCGTTGGACAGGATCTGGGATCGAGCGCCGCGCAATCGGTGATCCTGCTACTTCTCGTGGGGCTGCTCACGGTGCTGCAATTCAAGTATATCGAGAAGCGGGTGCATTACTGATGGCGACCGAAATCACGGGCATGGTGGAAAAGCGCGGCATGGGCCTCTGGCTCACGCATGTGGCCATGATCGTCGGCGTCCTCGTGATCTTCTTCCCGATCTGGCTGGCCTTCGTCGCCTCCACCGTCAGCCAACCCGAGATCGTGCGGCCGCCGATGCCGGTCTGGCCCGGGGATCAATTCATCGAGAACTATACCGCCGCGCTCTTTTCCGGTGTCAACGTGCCGGTGGCGGTGATGCTGGGCAATTCGCTGATCATGGCCGTGGGGATCGCCGTGGGCAAGATCATCATCTCGCTTCTGTCGGCATTTGCCATCGTCTATTTCCGCTTTCCGGGGCGCAACTTCTTCTTCTGGCTGATCTTTATCACGCTGATGCTGCCCGTCGAGGTGCGGATCGTACCCACCTACGAGGTGATCGCCGGCTTCGGTATGCTCAACAGCTATTCTGGTCTCATCTTCCCGCTGATCGCCTCGGCCACCGCGACGTTCCTGTTTCGGCAGTTCTTTCTCACCGTGCCGGACGAGCTGGCCGAGGCGGCGCGCGTGGACGGCGCGCGCCCGATGCGGTTCTTCTGGGATATCCTCCTGCCGATGAGCCGGACCAACATTGCGGCGCTGTTCGTGATCCTGTTCATCTACGGTTGGAACCAGTATCTCTGGCCGCTCCTGATCACCACGGACCCGTCGATGAATACCATCGTGATGGGCATCAAGCAGATGTTCCCGTCGGGCGACGACGTGGCCGACTGGCCGGTGATCATGGCAACGTCGATCCTCGCGATGATCCCGCCGGTGGTGGTGGTCATCTCGATGCAGAAACTCTTTATCCGTGGCCTTGTGGACAGCGAGAAATAGGCGGCATGGCAACCGTAGAACTGGACGATATCAGGAAAAGCTTCGGCCCGACCGAGGTAATCAAGGGCGTGAGCGTCGATGTCGCGGATGGCGAGTTCATCGTCATCGTCGGTCCCTCGGGCTGTGGTAAATCAACGCTCCTGCGCATGGTCGCCGGGCTTGAAACAATTACCGAGGGCGAATTGCGTATCGGCGGCACCCGTGTCAACGCGCGCGAACCGATGGACCGCGACATCGCGATGGTGTTCCAGAACTACGCGCTCTATCCGCATATGAGCGTGGCTCAGAACATGGGCTACGGCCTTCGCATCAAGGGGCTGCCCAAGCCTGAGATCGCGGCAAAGGTGCAGGAAGCGGCCGAGTTGCTGCAACTGACGGACTTCCTGGACCGCAAGCCCCGGCAGCTTTCGGGCGGTCAGCGGCAGCGGGTAGCCATGGGCCGCGCCATCGTGCGCGAGCCGTCTGTATTCCTGTTCGACGAGCCGCTGTCGAACCTCGACGCCAAGCTTCGGGTGCAGATGCGGCTGGAGATCCGCGAGTTGCAGGCGAAGCTTGGCATCACGTCGCTCTATGTCACCCACGACCAGGTCGAGGCGATGACCATGGCCGACCGCATGATCGTGATGAACGAGGGCCGCGTCGAGCAGATCGGCACGCCGCTCGATGTCTACGAGCGGCCCGAAAGCCTCTTTGCCGCACAGTTCATCGGCAGCCCGTCGATGAACATACTTGCGGTCGAGGGGCGCGAGGACGGGTTGCACCTGGACGCCATGATCTTGCCCAACCCCACGGGCGTTTCCGGCCCCGTGATGCTCGGGCTGCGCCCCGAACACCTCTCGCCCGACCCTGGCGGCCCGATCGCCATGAAGGTGCTGCTCTCCGAGCCGCTGGGCGCCAACACGCTGCTGCATGGCAAGCTCGCCGGTGGCCAGAGCTTTACGGCAAGCCTGCCGGGGGTGCACCGCGCAGATCACCGAGACGAACCGCTACGACTGTCGATCCTGCCTGAAAACATGCATGTCTTCGACCGCGACACGGAGCGGCGAGTGGGCTGATCCAGGCCCGTTTCGGACGGTGCGGGCACCGCGCGGGGACTTGTGTTACCCGCCAACGACCGCAACGCACCACACCGCTCGCGCCTGCACGCCTATCCCGCCGTGTCGCCCTCTGCCTCTGCCGCCGCCTCGATCCGCGCGCGCTCGGCGTCGCTCTCGTAGCTGGCCCAAGGCCGATCGCCTGCGGTGGGCGGCAGGTCGCCTGGCTTGCGGGTAAGGTGCAGGTGCGTCTTGGCGATGAAATGCCCGGTAACCGGCGCCGTCAGGAACAGAAACAGCGCAATCATCAGCTCGTGAAACGAAAGCTGCCCAACCACGAAATAGAAATACAGCATGGAAGCGATCAGTGCCCCCCCCACCCCCAGCGTCGTGGCCTTGGTGGGTGCGTGCAGCCGCATCATCGGGTCGGGCAGCTTGATGAGCCCGAACGATCCCACCAGCCCAAAGACGCCGCTGACGACCAGGCAGGCCGATATCACGATCTCGACGATCATCGCGCCCTCCCTATTCGATGATGTCCCCACGCAGCAGGAAGCGCGTGTAGGACACGGTGGAAATAAAGCCGGTCATGGCAATGATCATCGACGCCTCGAAATACATCGTGGTGCCCTTGAGAATGCCAAAGAGCGCCAGGAGCGCGATGGAGTTGATCACCATCGTGTCGAGCGCGAGGATGCGGTCGCCCTTGGTTGGCGCGCGCACGACCCGATAGATATTGAGCAGCAGGGCGAGGCCGAAACAGGCGAAAGCGAAGGTCAGCGCGTATCCGATCATTCGAATATCTCCTTCAGCCGGGTCTCGTAGCGCGCCTTGATCCCGTCACGCACGGCATCGGGGTCGGGCGCGTCGAGGCAATGCACCAACAGGCTGCGCCCGTCCGCCGCCACGTCGCTCGACACGGTGCCGGGCGTCATCGTGATGGTGCCCGCCAGCACTGTAATCGCCTCCGGCGAGCGCAGATCGAGCGGAATGGAAATCCAGGCGGGATGCGTGTTGGCGTTTGACTTGAACAGGATCACATAGGCCACCTGTACATTGGCGACGCAGATGTCCCAGAGCGCGATGAAGATGTACTCCACAATCCGCGGCAGGCTGCTGAGCTTGGGCCGATTTGGCCAGTAGGGCGCGGTTACGAGCGGGATGATCAGCCCGAGGATCGTGCCGAGCACGAGATTCCCCACCGTCACCTTGTTGACCAGCATCTGCCAGACCACGATCAGCAGCAGCGTCAGGAACGGATGGGGCAGGATCTTGCGCAGCATCGTCTGTCCTCCCTCAGCCCTGTCCCAGAACGGCGGCGATATAGGCGGCGGGCGCGTGTAACTGCGCCGCCGTCGCCTCCAGATAGCCCATCACCGGCCCCGCGAATACCGAAAGCGCCACGATCCCGGCCAGCAGTCCAAAGGCCGCGACCAGCGGCAGGGCGGGGTGCGGCGCAGAGGCCTCGGCGGCCTCGCTCCCATCCGGTTTCCAGAACACCGTGCTGCCCGCCTGCGCGAATCCGAGCACCGCCACCAGCGAGGTGGCCAGCACCGCGCCCCAGATCAGCCAGACATCAGCCGTGTCGCGGGTGGCGTCGAGGATCAGCAGCTTGCCGACAAAGCCCGACAGCGGCGGCAGCCCCGCCACCGCGATCGCGGCGCCAAACCACAGCGCCGCCACCATCCCGTGCTGCGCCATGCGTGGCCCCGGCATCAACGCCCCCGCCAGCGCGCCGCGCCGCTCGCGCACCAGATCGACGACGACGAACAGCAGCGCGCCGCCTAGCGTCGAATGGATCGTGTAATACAGCGCCGCCGCCGTCGATTGCGGCGTGAACCCGGCCACCGCGATCAGCAGCGTGCCCATCGACCCGATCGCGGCAAAGGCCGCCAGCCGCCCCAGCCGCCGCGCGCCGAGGACACCGATCATCCCCGCCGCCAGCGTCAACAGCGCGCCATAGAGCAACAGCTTGTCGATCAGGTTGGCGGTGGCGTCCAGGTCGGGGCCAAAGATCAGCGTGTAGAAGCGCAGGATCGCATAGGCCCCGATCTTGGTCATCACGGCAAAGAGCGCCGCCACCGGCGCCGGGGCCTCGGCATAGGTATTGGGCAGCCAGAAATGCAGCGGCAAAAGCGCCGCCTTGATCGCGAAAACCAGGAACAGCAGCATCGCGCCGACCCGCAAAAGCGCGCTGTTCTCGACAGGCATTTCCGCCGCGCGCACCGCGAGGTCGGCCATGTTGAGCGTGCCGGTCACGGCATAGAGCGTGCCAAGCGCGAACAAGAACAGCGTCGAGCCCAGCAGGTTGTAGATGACGTATTGCACCCCTGCCTTGAGCCTGCGCGCGCCGCCTGCGTGGATCATCAGCCCGTAGGAGGCAATGAGCAGAACTTCGAAGAACACGAACAGGTTGAACGCGTCGCCGGTAAGGAACGCGCCACAGATGCCCATGAGCTGAAACTGCCACAGCGCGTGGAAATTGTAGCCCCGCTGATCCCAGCCCGTGCCGATGGCATAGAGCAGCAACACCAGCGCCAGCGCCGCTGTCAGCAGCACCATCGTCGCCGACAGCCGGTCGAGCACCAGCACGATCCCGAAAGGCGCGGGCCAGTTGCCCAACTCGTAGACACCGATGGCGCCGCCCGCGGCCTGCACCGTCAGCCCCAGCGCGATGGCCACGAGCACCACGCAGCCCGCCACCGAGAACACCCGTTGCAAACCGGGGTGATGCCGCATCGACAGGGTCAAAATCGCCGCCAGCATCGCAGGCAACACCACCGGCGCGATGATCCAGTGGTTCATGCCTCACCCTCCCGGCTCTCGTCCACGGGGGCCAGTGTCACGTCATCCGAGCGTGACGACAGGTAAGAGCCGAGCGCCAGCATCACCACCACCGCCGTCATCCCGAAGGAAATCACGATGGCGGTCAGCACCAGCGCCTGCGGCAGCGGGTCGGTATAGGTTTCGACCCCCTTGCGCAGGATCGGCGGCGCATCGACAACGAGCCGCCCGCTTATGAACAAAAAGAGGTTGACCGCGTAGGTCAACAGCGACAGCCCGACAATCACGGGGAATGTCCTGAGCCGCAGCACGAGGTAGAGCCCGGCAGCCGTCAGCAGGCCGATGGCCGATGCCATGAGCAGTTCCATGTCAGGCCCCTCCCTCGCTCTCGCCGGCCTCGCCGCGCGCCGGATTCACGTCCATCGGAAAGACATTGACCGTCTCGCCGGTGCGCCGCGCCATGCTCGACAGGCTTTGCAGCGCGAGCATCACCGCCCCCACCACCGTCAGGAACACGCCGAGGTCGAAGGCCATCGCCGTGGCCCATTCGAATTCCTCTATGGGGGGGACATGCAGGTATCCGTAATCCGAGGTCAGGAACGGTCGCCCGGCCAGCCACGCCCCCATCCCCGTCAGCCCCGCGATCAGCACCCCGAGGCCGATGGTGGCGTGATAGGTCACACGCTGCCGCGCCTCCGCCCAGGCAAAGCCCGAGGCCATGTACTGCATGAGGAATGCGATGGCCACGATCAGCCCGGCGATGAACCCGCCGCCAGGTTCGTTATGCCCGCGCAGAAAGATATAGGCCCCCACCATCAGCGCGATAGGCATCATCATGCGGGTGGCCACCACCATCATCATCGGG
>JADQCC010000100.1 GCA_016278295.1 Roseovarius sp.
CAGACGCGCCCGATTGCTGCTGCTGACGCCAGCCGGACAGGCGGTTCTGGCCGAGGCGGTGCCGATCTGGCGGAGCCTGCATGCAGCGATCGAATCATCACTGTCCGACCCGGCTCTTCTTCGCTCGGAATTGAATCTCTTGTCGAAGTTTGACGGTCAGCACATGCCGTCGGGTAATGTCGGGAACGATGTTTAGGTCAGGCTTCATAACCAGAACATGACCACGACCGCCACAGCACAGGCAGAGAGGAAAACCTTTGGGCACCTGTCGTGGCGCGGCGCCCCCCTGAGGCAGGCAAGCAGTTCTCGATTTTGTGGCGGTTACGATGAAATGTCTCGTCGCGCGGGATCGGGGTCTTGCGGCCATTTCCTGACGGAACACATGGCTTGATCCCCTTGTTTCCAGGCGCCTCTCGATACCACCCTTCCCGGCCCGGCCGCGAGCATTGGCATCATCGGATGTGTGCAAAGGGGCGCTGGCCGAACATCATCTCACCCTTTCAAACGTCCAGCTCCTCCACAAACCGCGCGTTCTCTGAAATATACTGGAACCGCAACTCCGGTTTTTTCCCCATCAGCCGCTCCACCAAATCGCCGGTCTGGCCCGGCTCGTCCTCGTCGATGGTGACGCGGATGAGCTTGCGGGTAGCCGGGTCCATCGTCGTTTCCTTCAAATCCTTGGCGTCCATCTCGCCCAGCCCCTTGAAGCGCGAGACGTCGATCTTGCCCTTGCCGCCAAGCCCCTTTTCAAACCAGGCATCGCGCTCGGCCTCGTCGAGGCAGTAGACCCGTTTCGCCCCCTGCGTCAGCCGGTAGAGCGGCGGACAGGCAAGGTAGAGATGCCCCGCATCAATCATCGGACGCATCTGGGTAAAGAAGAAGGTCATGAGAAGCGAGGCGATGTGCGCGCCATCCACGTCGGCATCGGTCATGATGATGATCTTGTCATAGCGCAGGTCGTCGAGGTTGAATTTCGTGCCAAGCCCCGCGCCAAGCGCCTGCGTCAGGTCGTTGATCTCCTGGTTGCTGCCGAGTTTCGAGCTTGCCGCGCCCAGCACGTTCAATATCTTTCCCCTGAGCGGCAGGAGCGCCTGTGTCTTGCGGTCGCGCCCCATCTTGGCCGAGCCGCCCGCGCTATCGCCCTCGACGATGAACAGTTCCGTGCCCTCACGGGCATTCGATGTGCAATCCACGAGCTTGCCCGGCAGGCGCAGCTTCTTGGTCGCCGTCTTGCGCGCGGTCTCTTTCTCCTGCCGCCGGCGCAGCCGTTCCTCGGCCCTGAGCACGAGAAAATCGAGGATCGCGCCCGCGGATTTCGTATCGGCCGCCAGCCAGTTGTCGAAATGGTCGCGCACCGCGCCCTCGATCATGCGCTGCGCGTCGACCGTGGCCAGCCGATCCTTGGTCTGGCCCACGAATTCGGGCTCGCGGATAAAACACGAGACCAGCGCACAGCCCCCCGAGATCAGGTCTTCGCGGGTGATTTGCGCGGCCTTGCGGTTGTTCGCAAGCTCCCCGTAGGCCTTGATCCCCTTGAGGATCGCGGCCCAGAACCCGGCTTCGTGGGTGCCGCCCTCGGGCGTGGGGACGGTGTTGCAGTAGGACTGGATAAAGCCGTCGCGTGCCGGCGTCCAGTTGATCGCCCATTCCACCTTGCCAGGCACGCCATACTTGTCGCGGAAATCGACCGTCCCGGCAAAGGGGCGCTCGGCATAGGTGGTGGCCCCCGCCAGCGTCTCGTTCAGGTAATCGGCGAGGCCGCCGGGGAACTTGAACGTCGCCTCCTGCGGTGTCTCGCCGTCGGCGATTTCGGTTTTCCAGCGGATTTCCACGCCCGAGAAGAGATACGCCTTGGACCGCGCCATCCTGAAAAGTCGCGCGGGCTTCAGGCTGAGCGAGCCGAAAATCTCGGGGTCCGGGTGAAAGGTGACGGAGGTGCCGCGCCGGTTGGGCGCGGCGCCGACCTTTTCCAGCGGTCCCTGCGGCAGCCCGCGCGAAAACTCCATCCGATACAGTTCGCGGTTGCGCGCCACCTCGACGCCGAGGTGGTCCGACAGCGCGTTTACCACCGACGAGCCGACGCCATGCAGCCCGCCCGATGTCTGATAGCTGTCACCGGAAAACTTGCCGCCCGCGTTGAGCGTGCAGAAGATGATTTCCAGCGCGGTCTTGCTCGGATCCTTGGGGTGGGGATCAATCGGGATGCCGCGCCCGTTGTCGCGCACGCTGACATGGCCGTTCTCGTGCAGCTCTACCTCGATCCAGGTGGCGTGCCCCGCCACCGCCTCGTCCATCGAGTTATCGACGATCTCGGCCACCATGTGATGCAGCGCGCGATCGTCCTTGCCGCCGATATACATACCGGGCCGCAGCCGGACATGCTCCATGTCCTCCAGAACCTGGATGGAAGAGGCGTCATAATCGGATTTCGGGGTGGGCGAGAGAAGATCGTTCATGCCGCTGCTCTTTGTTTTATGGGTTGGGCGGCAGTATGGCAGAGCGCGCGGGGCGGGGGAAGTGGCCGTGGATGGGGCCACAAGGAACCAAGCCGTGGTTCACCACGCGCCGTTGGGCGCCCTGCTTCGCCGCAGTCGCCGCCGGAGACGGGTAGGGTCCGAGTACATGGTGCACCGTCCACACCGGCAACGGTACGACCTGTTCAGTAAGAAGTCCGCTGATCGGGTCATGCCGCGCAAACCGCGCCCTCTGGCTCAGAAATACTCCGGGTGCCGCTCCATTATGCTTCCAACCTGCGCCAGCGTGCCCGACAGGTGTTCGCGTACCACGGCTTCGGCCTTCTCCAGGTCGCCTGTTTCGATCGTGGCAAGGATACGTTCGTGGCAGGACAGGATCGACGAGGACTTGCCAGGATCCGGCAAGTTGAGCTTGCGCAGCCGGTCGATATGGCCCGAGCGTGCGGTGATGATGGTCCAGAGATTTGGCACCCCCGCCGCCTGATAGAGCGAGGCGTGATATTCGCGGTCAAGTCGGGAAAATTCATCGAGATCGCCAGCGGCGAGGGCGGCGCGTTGTAGCGACAGGCAGGTATGCGCGCGCGCGACCCGGTTGGCGTCCTGCTCCTGCGCGAGGCGGCGGACAACCTCCAATTCTATCGAGAGCCTGAGGAACTGGGTCTCCTGGGCATGCGCCACGTTGATCTTGGAAACGATGGTTTTCGACTGAGGGTAGATGATCAAAAGCCCCTCCTCCTCGAGCCGGATCATCGCGTCGCGCACCGGGGTCTGGCTGACGCCGTAGAAGGCTGCGATCTCGGCGCGGGAGAGGAATTCCCCGGGTCGGAGTTCGAGCGCGATGATTCGTTCGCGCAGCGCATCATGGATCTGCGTGCTGGCCGATCCCCGCTTGACCATCCGTCCGGCCTGAGATGAGGCTGACGAAGGTTTCCTTGGAAGTTCATGCATTTCCGTCATCGGCTCCCGCTCATCCCTAACGCCGTGTTGCGGGTAACATAAGCACTGCTTGCAAAAAATACACTAATATATTAGTGCATCAATTAGCCGCGGGGGAAGGCCCCCGGTGAACCGTAGGGAGGAACCTTATGACTTTTTCCAAAACCGCCATGTTTGCCGCGTCCGTTTCCGTTCTCGCTGGCGTGACCCATGCCGAAACGCTGAATATCCAGACCTCGTTCAACGCGGGTGATTTCTCGACGAAGTACATCACCGAGGAATGGTTGCCGAAGATCGAGGAGATGACCGAGGGCCGGGTATCCATCGTGCTGACGCCCAACGGTTCGGTCGTGCCTGCCCGCGACACGCCGGAGGCCGTCGCCGCCGGCGCGCTCGACGGTGATTTCACCTCCGTGAACTACTTCTCCGGCCAAGAACCCGCATTCGCCCTGCTGGGCGATCTGATCTCGGGCTATGACACGCCGCAGCAGATGCTGGGTTTCTGCGAGGAGGGCCCCGGCGAAGAAATGATGCAAAAAGCCGCCGATGCAATCACCGGCGGCGAGGTCAAGGTCGTGGCCTGCGGCCCCTATTCGCGCGAGGCGCTGGTCTCCCGCACGCCGATCCGCACCTTCGAGGATCTGGAAGGCAAGAAAATCCGCTCGCCCGAGGGGCTTGCCGCCGCCGTGTTCCAGGCAGCAGGTGCCTCGCCCGTGGCAATCCCGTTCTCGGAGGTTTTCGGCGCGCTGGAAAAGGGCATCGTCGATGCCGCCGACGCCTCGGCCTACGTGAACAACGACGCCACCGGCCTGCATGATGTCGCCCCCTATCCGATCTATCCCGGCATCCACTCGATGCCCGCGATGCAGTTCACCGTGAATCGCGAGGTTTGGGAGGATCTGGAGCCGCAGGACCAGAAAGCGCTGCGGACATGGTGGTACCAGGCGATGCACGCGATGGCGGACGAGGTCACCAAGCTCGACCGTGAACTGGCCGAGCGCGACGACAAGAAGGACGATATCGAGGTGATCGACTGGGCGCAGGAAGATCGGGATCAACTGCGCGAGGTCGCCCGCCAGGAATGGGAAAACTACGCTCAGAAGTCCGATCTGGCCCAAGAGGCGCTTGATGCGCATATCTCTTACATGACCAAGATCGGCCTCTTCAAAGAGTAACGTTCCTCCCGCCGAGGGCCGTTCCGTCTGCCGTGTGTTTTGTCGCGGCAACGGTCGGGCGGCCCCGGCCTCTTTTCAAACCAGTGGGAGAGACCCGATGAAACGCCTGCTCGCGGGCTATGCCGAGATAATGGACCGGTTCAGCGTGTTCATCGGCCATGCCTGCTCCACACTGTTCTTCACCTGCATCGCCGTCTCGGCGCTCGAGGTTGTGCTGCGCTACGGCTTTGACAGCCCCACCGTCTGGTCGACCGAGCTGGCGATGACGCTCTGTGCGACAGTATGGGTTCTGTCGGTGGGTTACGTGACACAGCGCAACCGGCACATCTCGATCACCATGATGGAGATGCTGGTGAGCCCGCGCGTGTGGCGATATTTCCGCCTTGTGCAGCTGATGGTCGCCTTCGGCGCGATCCTCGTGCTGGCCATGGCGCTCTGGGGACCGGCGGTGAAGGTGCTTGGCCGGACAGAGCATAGCGGCACGGCCTTCAACTCACCCCAGCCGACCTTTCTCAAGGTGCTGATCGTGGTGGGCTGCGGCCTCTATCTCGCGCAACTGCTGGCCAACATCATCCGTTGGACCCAGAACTCTGAGGGAGACGTGACCGGTGGGCATTGAACTTATCACCCTGCTGATCGTCGTCGCCCTGCTGGGCCTGATGGCCTTTGGCGTGCCGCTCGGCATCACCACGCTGACCGTCTCGCTGGTGACGGCGATCCTCTATTTCGGCGAGCGCGCCGGGTTCTTCATCGTCGCCGCCAATGTCAGCGAGGTGCTGCACAAGTACGAACTGATCGCGGTGCCGTTCTTTGTCTTCATGGCGAATGTGCTGGAACGATCGGGTATTGCGAAATCGTTGTTCGATTCAATGGCCATCGCCGGGGGGCGGTTTCGTGGCTCTGTCGGCGTGCAGACCTGTGTCGTGGCCGTCCTGCTGGCCGCCATGTCCGGTATCATGGGCGGTGAGATCGTCATGCTGGGGCTGATCGCGCTGCCGCAGATGCTGCGCCTGGGCTATGACAAGAAGCTGTCGATCGGCATCATCTGCGCCGCCGGTGCATTGGCCACGCTCATTCCGCCATCCGTGGTGCTGATCGTCTACGGGCTGGCGGCGCAGGTCTCGATTACCAAGCTGTTCGCGGCCTCCGCCATACCCGGGCTGCTGCTCGCCTCGCTCTACATCACCTATATCCTGGTGCGGGTGCGGCTGCGGCCCGAAATGGCCCCGATCTACGATATCCCCGAAACCGGCTATCCGTTCTTTCAGCGGCTGAAGTTCCTCAAGGGGATCATCCTGCCCGGTGTGCTGATCTTTACCGTGCTGGGCGTGATCTATTCCGGCATCGCCACGGTGACCGAGGCCGCCGCCATCGGGGCGGTGGGGGCCCTGGTCGTCGCCGGGGTGCGCAACGAACTGAGATGGACCATGGCGCGCGACGCGATGCGCCAGACGGTGCTGACCGTGGGCTCGATCATCTGGCTGGTGCTGGGGGCCGTGTCGCTGATCGGGATCTACAACCGCATCGGCGGTGGCGATTTCCTGCGCGGTCTTCTTACCGGGCTCGACATGGCGCCGATCATGATCGTGCTGGTGATGATGCTGATCGTGATGGTGCTCGGCACCTTCCTCGAATGGATCGCGATCATCTTCATCACCGTGCCGATCTTTACGCCGGTGGTGGTCGATCTCGGTTTCGATCCGGTCTGGTTCGGCGTGCTCTTTGCCATGAACATCCAGATGTATTACCTGTCGCCACCATTCGGGCCAGCCTGTTTCTTCCTGAAATCCGTCGCGCCCAAGGGCGTGGAGCTTCAGGACATCTTTGTCGCCGTGCTGCCCTTCATCGCGTTGCAGGCCATCGGCCTCGCTCTTGTCCTGTTCATCCCGGACATCGCGATGTGGCTGCCCAACATGCTTGATTGAGGAGGACGTTTCCAATGTCCCAGGACGAAGACCACGACCTGACCCGACAGGACGAAGAGATCGACGCGGCCCATTTCGCCGCCGAGGAGATGCGCGATGCGCATGATTTCGGCAATTGGCCGGATCTGGTCGGACTGGCATTCGCTGCTGCCGTGATCTGGTACAGCTTCAGCTTTACGGGGTGATCAGATGACGAGGAAAGACCCGAAAGACCTGCGCTCGGCCCGGTGGTTCGCGCCGGACGATCTGCGCAGCTTCGGCCATCGGTCGCGCATGATGCAACTGGGCTATGACGAAGAGGATTTCCGCGACAAGCCGGTGATCGGCGTGCTCAACACCTGGTCCGAACTCAACACCTGCCACGCGCATTTCCGCGAGCGCGTCAAGGACGTGAAACGCGGCGTGGTGCAGGCGGGCGGTTTCGGCGTCGAGGTGCCGTCGCTCTCGGTCGATGAGAGTTTCACCAAGCCATCCTCGATGCTCTATCGCAACCTTCTGGCGATGGAGACCGAGGAAATGATCCGCTCGCATCCGCTGGATGGCGTGGTGCTGATGGGCGGCTGCGACAAGACCACGCCGGGGCTGGTGATGGGGGCGATCTCGGCCGGCGTGCCGATGATCTACCTGCCCGCCGGACCGATGCTGCGCGGCAATTACGCGGGCAAGGTTCTCGGCTCCGGTTCCGATGCGTGGAAATACTGGGACGAACGCCGCGCGGGCAACATCTCGGACGAGGAATGGCTGGGTGTGCAGGGCGGCATCGCGCGCTCGGCGGGCACCTGCATGACCATGGGCACCGCCTCGACCATGACCGCCATCGCCGACGCGATGGGGCTGACGCTGCCCGGGGCATCGTCGATCCCGGCGGTGGACAGCGGGCACATGCGCATGTCGGCGGCCTGCGGGCGCCGCATCGTCGACATGGTGTGGGAGGATCTGACGCCCGACCGGATCGTGACCGATGCCGCCTGCCGGAACGCGGCGATCGTGGCGATGGCCACGGGTTGTTCCACCAACGCGGTGGTCCACCTCATTGCAATGGCGCGCCGCGCCGGTGTCGATCTCGGGCTCGATGACCTCGACGCCCTGGGCCGCACCACGCCGCTCATTGCCAATGTGCGCCCCTCGGGCAAGGATTACCTGATGGAGGATTTCTACTACGCGGGGGGGCTGCGTGCGCTGATGAAGCAGATCGAGGAGATGCTCGACACCTCGGCGCTGACGGTGACCGGCCAGAGCATGGGCGAAAACCTCAAAGGGGCCGAGGTCTATAATGACGACGTGATCCGGCCGCTGTCGAACCCGGTCTATCACGAGGGGTCACTCGCGGTTCTGAAGGGCAATCTCTGCCCCTCCGGCGCGGTGATCAAGCCTGCCGCCTGCGATCCGAAATTCTACAATCATGAAGGGCCGGCGCTGGTCTTTGACAGCTATCCCGAGATGAAGGCGGCGGTGGATGACGAGAGCCTCGACATCACCCCCGATCATGTGATGGTGCTGCGCAATGCCGGGCCGCAGGGCGGGCCGGGCTTTCCCGAATGGGGGATGTTGCCCATTCCCAAGGCGCTGATCAAACAGGGCCATCGCGACATGCTGCGGATTTCCGATGCGCGCATGTCGGGCACCTCCTACGGCGCCTGCGTTTTGCATGTCTCGCCCGAAAGCCATGTCGGCGGCCCGCTGGCGCTGCTCAGGACCGGCGATACCGTCCGGCTCGATCTCGCCAACCGGCGGCTCGACATGCTGGTGGACGGGGAAGAGCTGGAGACGCGGCGCAAGGCGCTCATCCCGCCCAAGCCCCGCTATGAGCGGGGCTACGGCTACATGTTCCTGCAACATGTCACACAGGCCGATCAGGGCTGCGACTTTGACTTCCTGCAATCCGATTTCGGCCGCAGCGCGGGCGAACCCGATATTTTCTGAAGGATCAACCAGATGACCGACCATACGCTCTCGGAAGCCACACGCGCCAGGCTCAAGAAGGTTTCGACCGCATCCATCGCCACCGCGCTCTACAAGCGCGGCCTGCGCAACCAGTTCATCCAAGGGGTCGCGCCCGTCGCACCCAAGGACGAGAACATGGTCGGCCCGGCCTTTACCCTGCGCTACATCCCGGCGCGCGAGGATCGCAATCCGATCACCGTCTTTCGCAACGCCGACCACCCGCAGCGCGTGGCGGTCGAGACCTGTCCCCAGGGCCACGTTCTGGTGATGGATGCGCGGCAGGACGCGCGCGCCGCGACCGCGGGCTCGATCCTCGTCACCCGTCTCGCCAAACGTGGGGCGGCGGGGATCGTCTCCGACGGCGGTTTTCGCGATGCACATGGTATAGGCCAGCTTGCCATGCCGGCATACTACGCTTGCTCTTCTGCCCCCACCAACCTGACCCTGCACGAGGCGCTCGACATCAACGTGCCGATCTCCTGCGGTGGCGCGCCGGTCTTTCCGGGTGACATATTGGTTGGCGACCGTGACGGGGTCATGGTGGTCCCCGCATATCTCGCCGACGAAATCGCGGAGGAATGCACCGGCATGGAGACCTTCGAAGATTTCGTTCTCGAGGAGGTCGAGAACTGCGCGCAGATCATCGGGCTCTACCCCTGCACCACCGAGGAAAATCAGAAGAAGTTCGACGCATGGCGCCAGAAGACCGGCCGCTGAGGGCGGTGCTGCCGCCCACATCCACTCACCGAGAAAGCCCAGAGGATACCCGATGACATTCAAACCGCATGGCAAGCACCTGATCGCCGGCAAATGGCTCACCACGGAAGACACGTTCGCCTCCGACCCAGCCCGCGGCCCGGCGTATGACTTCTCCGTCGGTTCGCCCGCGCTCGTCGACGAGGCGGCGCAGGCGGCGGAAGAGGCATTTCTCTCCTACGGCTATTCCAGCCGCGCGGACCGCGCCGCGTTTCTCAACACCATTGCCGACGAAATCGAGACACGCGCGGATGAAATTACCGAAATCGGCACGTCCGAGACTGGCCTGCCCGAGGCTCGTCTGCAAGGCGAGCGCGGTCGTACCACCGGGCAGCTTCGGCTCTTCGCCGAGCATATCCTCAAGGGCGATTACCTCGACCGCCGCCACGACGCAGCGTTGCCCAATCGCCAGCCCTTGCCGCGCCCCGACCTGCGGATGATGCAGCGGCCCATTGGTCCCGTTGCTGTGTTTGGCGCCTCGAACTTTCCGCTGGCCTTCTCGACCGCCGGGGGCGACACGGCCGCAGCCCTCGCCGCGGGCTGCCCGGTGGTGGTCAAGGGCCACGGTGCACATCCCGGCACCGGCGAGATTGTCGCCGAGGCGATCCATGCCGCGATCGGCAAGTGTGGCGTTCACAAGGGCGTCTTCAGCCTCGTGCAGGGCGGTAACCGGCAGGTTGGGCAGGCGCTCGTGCAGCACCCGCTGATCCGCGCCGTGGGGTTCACCGGCTCGCTTGCGGGGGGGCGCGCACTCTTTGATCTCTGCGCACAGCGACCGGAACCGATCCCGTTCTTCGGCGAGTTGGGTTCGGTAAACCCGATGTTCCTGCTGCCCGAGGCGCTGTCTGCCCGAGGCCCGGCGATCGGCGAAGGGTGGGCCGGGTCTCTCGCAATGGGCGCAGGCCAGTTCTGCACCAACCCCGGCATCGCCATCGTGATCGACGGCCCCGAGGCCGACGGATTCACCGGGGCCGCCAAGGCTGCACTCTCAAATACCGGCGCGCAGGTCATGCTAACCGACGGGATTGCCCGCGCCTATCGGGACGGGCGCGACCGCATCGCAGCGGCGAGCGGCGTGCAGGAGGTGCTGAGCAGCACCTGCGACCAGCGCAACGCAACGCCCTATCTCTACGAAACCGACGGAAGGACATGGCTCGCCAACGAGGAACTCGGCGAAGAGGTGTTCGGCCCGCTCGGCCTCGTCGTGCGGGTGGCAAACCTCGCCGAGATGGAAGAGGTAGCGGCGAGCCTGCACGGCCAGCTCACCTGTACCCTGCATATGGATGACGGCGATACCGACGCGGCGCGCAGGTTGCTGCCGGTGCTCGAACGCAAAGCGGGCCGGATTCTGGCCAACGGCTTCCCGACCGGGGTCGAGGTCTGCGATTCGATGGTGCATGGCGGGCCTTACCCCGCCTCGACCAATTTCGGCGCAACCTCGGTCGGCACCCTTTCGATCCGTCGCTTCCTGCGCCCGGTCTGCTACCAGGGCCTCCCCGATCCGATCCTGCCGGAGGACCTGAAATAGCCACCCCTCCCGGGCGCGGTCCACATGGCCGCAGCAGGCGTCCCGGTGGTCAAGATCGCGCAGATGCTGGGACACAGTAACACGCAGACGACCGGGCGCCGCTATGCCAGGTTCGCGCCGGATCACCTGCGCGGTGCAGCCGAGGCGCTGGAATTTGGGAGGGTCAAATCGGTCAAGTAAGGTTCACGGAACCCGCGCGCCCTGCCTTGATTTGATGATACGCTGTTGAAATCATTGGTCGGAGTGAGAGGATTCGAACCTCCGGCCCCTGCCTCCCGAAGACAGTGCTCTACCAGGCTGAGCTACACTCCGACCGTGGCGGGCGGGATAGCCGAGGGCGGGGGCTTTGGCAAGGCCGAAATGCGCCCCCGCGCCCACGTCAGAGGCTTTCGTCGAGCGCCGCGAGCACCGCGTCGCCCATTCCCGAGGTGCTGACCGGCGTGCCGCCCTCGGGGCCCATCAGGTCGGCGGTGCGCAGACCGTCGGCGAGCACCTTTTCCACCGCCCGCTCGACGCGCGCGGCCTCGTCGCCCATGTCAAAGGAATAGCGCAGCGCCATTGCAAAGCTCAGGATGCAGGCGATCGGGTTGGCCTTGCCCTGCCCGGCGATATCCGGCGCGCTGCCATGCACCGGCTCGTAGAGCGCCTTGGGCCGGCCGTTTTCCATCGGCAGGCCGAGCGACGCCGAGGGCAGCATCCCCAGCGAGCCGGTCAGCATCGCCGCGCAATCGCTGAGCACATCGCCAAAGAGGTTGTCGGTCACGATCACGTCGAACTGCTTGGGCGCGCGGACAAGCTGCATGGCGCCGTTGTCGGCATACATGTGGCTCAGCTCCACATCCGGGTAGTCGGCGTCGTGGATTTCCTGCACCACCTCGCGCCAGAGCACGCCCGATTCCATCACGTTGGCCTTTTCCATCGAGCAGACCCGGTTCGACCGCTTGCGTGCAAGCTCGAACGCCGCGCGCGCCACACGGGCGATCTCGGATTCGGTATAGCGCTGCGTGTTGATGCCGACGCGTTCGTTGCCTTCCTTGTGGATGCCGCGCGGTTCACCGAAATAGACGCCGGAGGTCAGCTCGCGCACGATCATGATGTCAAGACCCGCGACCACATCCTTCTTCAGCGACGAGAAATCCGCCAGCGCGTCAAAGCATTGCGCAGGCCGCAGGTTGGCGAAGAGGTCCATCTCCTTGCGCAGCCGCAGAAGGCCGCGCTCGGGCTTCACGCTGAAATCGAGAGCGTCGTATTTCGGCCCGCCCACGGCACCCAGCAACACCGCGTCGACCGCCTGCGCCTTTTCCATCGTGGCATCCGCCAGCGGTACCCCGTGCACGTCATAGGCGCTACCGCCCACCAGGTCCTCGCTCACGTCGAAGGCGATGCCGCGCCTCGTCCCGAACCAGTCGATGATGCGGCGCACTTCGGCCATCACCTCGGGGCCGATGCCGTCGCCGGGCAGGATGAGAAGCGAAGGGATGCTCATGGCGATCTGTCCTTTGAAATGTCTGGTTGCGTGGATGGCCTATAGGCAGGGGGGGGGGCGGGGTCAAGAAAGCCCACTCAGTCGAGCGTGAGATCGACCCAGACGAGCCGGTGCGGCCCGGCCAGTTCCGCCGCCGCGCGGCCCGGCGCCCCTTCTGGCGGCCAATGGGTGCCCGCACCCGTCACCGCCAGATCGGCGGAGGGCAGGATATAGCTCACCCGCAGCGGTCCGGTCGCTTCCCAGTTCACGGTGGCGCGCCCGGGAAGCGGATCGCGCAGGCGCGGATCGGCGAGCAGCGCGCGGATCGCCCCGCGCCGTCCCGTGCCCGCCGCCGGATCGAGATTGGCGTCGCCGATCACGACGAAGCGCCTCGTTGGCGGATCGCCGAACGCACCGTCGAGATAGCGCTGCCAGAAACGGATTTCATCGTGGTTGCGTCGCCCATTGCGATCCTCTTCACCGTCGAATACCGGCGTCGTGGCGTGAAACGTCAAGAGCGACAGAATCCCCGAGGGCAGCCGCAGCGGCACCACCCAGTGCCCCACCGACGACAGCCGCTGCACGGCCTGCGCCTGTTGCGACGGAAACGGCCGCCCATCGGGCCAGCGCGGCAGCAGCGCGCCGGGCAGATCGCGCCACAGCATCGCCGTGAAATCGCGCGCCCCCTCGCCGTCCAGCGGATAGCGCGACAGGATCGCCATGCCGCCCTGTCCCGAGAACGTGCCATACCCTTGCGCGTCCCGCGGCCCGCCGCGCCGTCCGTCGCCATCCATATCCAACCCCGTGGGCCAGCCGGTATTGGGCCTGAGTGCAAACAGATGGGGATAGTAGGGGCCGTCCTCGGCGATCCGGTCGCGCAGCGCCGAAAGCGCGCGCAGGCCGTGGTCATAATCGACCCCCTGCACCACCAGAACATCCGGTGCGACCTCGGCGATCAGCCCAGCGATGGCCGTGATGCGCGGATCGCCGCCGCGCCGCAGGTCGCGCAGCAGAAGCCCCGGACCGTCGCGGTCAAGCTCCAGATGCCAGGTCGCGAGCCGCACGGTCCCTGCCGCGGCCCCGGTTGAGAGCAGGGTCAGTAGAAACGTCAAAAAGAGCGCGATGCGCGCGCTCACACGCCCTGAAGCGCGCGGCCCTCGTCGACAGGCGATCGCGCGGCGGCGTACGAGCGGCGGCGCTTGTCCTCGATCATTGCCGCGATCCGCTGCATGGCGATGCCCCGCATCAACAGGCTTGCCGGCAGAAAGGCCCATGCGCTCACCGTCCAGATCAGTGTTTGCGGATCAGCCAGCGAAACCGGGCCGATCACCGCCGCAGCAAACCTTACGATGGCAGGAATGGCAAAGGGCAGCAAGAGCCCCAGAACGAGGTTGAGCACCGCGTCACGGCGCAGCCGGTAGAGGACGTCGCCGCCGCCCGTCGGATCAAAAAGCGGCAGGTTGATCCACACGTTGAACGGCCCGCTGCGCGTGGGCCAGCCAAGAAATCGCACGAAAACGGCGAAGACCAGCACCATGCTGATCGACAGCGCATAGGCCAGCGCCGAGGCCCGGCGCAACAGTCCGGCCAGCCCCGCATCGGCCTCTCCCGGCAAGAGCACCACAACCAGCCGGACGGGCGAGAGCGGGAAATCGAAGATATCCGCCAGACGCGTCGCCGCCCCGTTCACACCGCCCGAGACGGCGGAGGGCACCACCTGGCCACGCAACATGATCGACAGCGCGATCAGGATACCGGCAAGCGTGAAGAAACGCAGCCGGTTATAGGGTGGGGCAAAGCGGAATTCGAGCAGGCCGGGATAGCGCGAATGGTACTCCATAGCGGTAAAGACCGCGGCCAGCAGAGCCAGCACGAGCACAATCTGCGCGGTCGCGGGATGCGTGAACGGGATCAACAGCGCCGGCGTCGCCACCAGCATGGCCATCAGGAGTGCCCGCGCCAATGCGCCAGGTGTCTGAGAGACCACCACTCTTCCCCTTCGTCCCGACCGGGCGCGATACGTTGCCGTGCCCTTGTGTCGTTTTGATCCCACCAAATGTGGCGGGCTGCCTCATTGCTGCCCTATTCTTGCCGTGTTTCCTATAATGCCGCAAGGCACAGGGTCAGCCAACTAAAGACATGGGGCGATTTCGTGGCAGGACTGGTGCAGGAATACATCAATGCACTGAAAAATTTCGGCGCGATTCCCGTCTATTACATCATGTTGTGGTTCGCGGCCGCGCGACCACCACGCGCCGCGACCTCCCGCCCCGCCGCGCGGCGGGGCGGGTTCCATTAACCCCGTCAGACCCAGGGGCGCGCCTGCGTGGCGCGGGCCTCGAAAGCGTCGATCGCGGCGGATTTTTCCAGCGTCAGTCCGATATCGTCGAGCCCTTCCAG
>JADQCC010000172.1 GCA_016278295.1 Roseovarius sp.
ACTGATCCAGCCGGTGGCCGCGCTGCCCCGGCACGCCGACGGCACCCCGCGCCTCGACGCGCTCAGCCTGATCGCCACCAACCGGCTGGACGAGCTGACCGAGATGATGGCGCGCGAGCCGGACCTGGCCGAGGTGCTGCGCCCGATCATCGCCGGGCGGCTCAACCTCACCGACCGCGTGCTGAAACGGTAGCCCCCGGGCACCGACGCGATACCGACAGAATACCGACGTGATACAGCCCCCGATTTCACGGCCTCAGAACGGCGCCTTGGCGCGGAACTTCATCCCCGCCCCGCCATCCGGGTGGCGCAACCGCAACTCCTCGGAATGCAGCATGAGCCGCGGATAATCCCGTGCCTTTCCCGTGGCATAGAGCGGATCGCCCAGGATCGGGTGCCCCAGGCTCAGCATGTGCACGCGCAACTGATGGCTGCGCCCCGTCCGCGGCATCAGCCGCACCCGGCTCTCGCCATCCCCCTGCCGCAGCACCCGCCACTCCGTCACCGCCCCCCGCCCGGTCTCATGGCACACCTTCTGCCGCGGGCGGTTGGGCCAGTCCACGGCGATGGGCAGATCGACCGTGCCCGTCTTGGGCGACAATTCACCAAGTACCCGTGCCACATAGGTTTTCTTTACCTGTCGCTTCTCGAATTGCAGCCCCAGATGCCGCTGCGCGTGGGGGCTCAGGCCAAAGACCATGACGCCGGACGTGTCCCGGTCCAGCCGGTGCACCAAGAGCGCCGTGGGAAACACCTCCTGCACCCGCGAGAGCAGGCAATCGGCAAGCTCCGCGCCCTTGCCCGGCACGCTGAGCAGGCCCGCGGGCTTGTTGACGACGAGCAACTCGTGGTCGTCGTGCAGGATGTCGAGCGGCGTGTCGGGCGGGTGATAATCGGACATGGGGCGCGGCATATACCAACGCGCGCCCGGGCACCACCGCCCCTCACGCCATGATCGCGGCCAGCACCCGGTCGGTATGGGTATAGGTCAGCCCGTGCCCCGCACCGTCGATAACATGCTGATATGCATCTGGATTTATTTCTCCCAGCCGTGCCTTTCGCGACAGCGGGATCACCCGGTCCCCGGCCCCCCAGATCGCCCGCACCGGCACGCCGCGGCGCGCGATCGCGGCGTGGGTCTCGTCTTGCGTCTCGGCCAGTATCCCCGCCACTGACCGCGCCACCGCCGGGACGAAGCCGCGCCAGCGCAACTCTGCCTGCTGCCGGTCCACGATCCCCGGCACCGTTGTGGGCAGCCCCCGCTCGGCCTCGCAGCCCCGGCGAAAGCTCATCGGAAAGACCGCGAGCATCAGCCACCGCCCCGCCACGCCGCCCCGCGCCACCAGCCGCGCCACCGGCCCGAGATCGTGGCCCAGCCCGGCGGGCGCGATCAGCACCAGTTCGCGCACCCGGTCCGGGTGCCGCGCTGCAAAACCCGTCGCGATGGCCCCGCCCATCGAATAGCCGACGAGTGTCACCGGTCCCTCAACGCCTTGATCGGTCAGCAATTCCTCCAGTTGCCCGACGAAGAAATCGCCATCATGTGCGCCACCGGGCCGGTCGGAATACCCCCGCCCGTAGAGATCGTAGGTCAGCACCCGGTGCCCCTTGGCCACCAGCCCGGGCACCAGCCCCTCCCAGACGAAAGAGGGTGTGGTCAGCCCGTGCACGCAGACCGTCACCGGCCCGCCCTCCGGCCCGTGCCAGCGGTAATGCGTCCGCCCGCGCGACAACGTGGCGAACGCCCCCGGCGCGGTGTCCCGCGCCCTGTCGATCCGGGGTCGGACCACCTCGCGCAGAACCGGCGCGATCCCCGCCAGCGCCCCGAGCGCCAGCGTGGTCCAGATCACTGCGCCGATTGCCATGCGTCGAGGATGTAGCGGCTGGTCATCAGGTCCAGATGCGCGCCGCCGCCGTTCTTGAACAGCGTGATCTCGTCGTTCGAGAGGCGCTGAAACGCGCGCGGATCGTAGAAATCGGCGACGATGTCATCGCGGCTGATGGTCCCCGCCGAGAGCGGGATCTCGATCTCGCCGATATGGCCCACGGTGGTGTCGATACTGTCCACGAATAGCCGCGCGCGCCGTAGCGCTTCGTCGTCGGCCTCGCGCATGTCGGGGCGGTAGGCACCGATGAGGTCGATATGCTGACCGGGTTGCAGCCACTCGCCCTTGAGGATCGGTTCGGTGCTCATGGTGGCCGAGGTCACGATATCGGCGGCGCGCACGGCCTGTTCCAGATCCTCCGCCACGGCGATGCCCTCGCATGTTTCCGCCATTTCTTCGGCGCGCGCGCGGGTGCGGTTCCACACGGTGAACTTCGCGTCGGGAAAGGCGGCGCGATAGGCCTGCCACAGCGACTGCGCGACCGTGCCCGCGCCAACGATCAGGATGCGCCTGCTATCGGACCGCGCCAGCCGCGTGGCGGCATAGAGGCTGTCACCGGCGGTCTTCCACTTGGTGACGAGGTGGAAATCCACGATCGCGGCCAGCGTGCCGGTGACGTCGTCATAGAGGCTGACGCCGCCATTGATGGTGGGCAGGTCGCGCACCGCGTTGCCCGGAAAGATGGTGGCCGACTTGACGGCAAGGCCCAGCCCGTCGATCCATGCGGCCCGGTTCAGCAGCGTATCGTCGCCACGATAGAGAAAGCTGTCGGCGATCTCGGCGCGGGGGCGGTCGTGACCTGCCTGAAGCGCGGCACACAGGCTCAGCCAGTCGAGCGCGCGCTCGCCCTCGTCGAAGGGGATGATGGTGGGGGGCATGACGTGTCTCCTTTGCTCAGCGGCGATAGGTCGGGGCGCGGCGGGCCACCTGCGCGCCGCGCACCGTCTCGCGCCACAGCAGGTATAGACCCGATCCGACGATAAGCGCGATGCCGATCCAGGCGGTGGCGTCCGGCCAGGTGCCAAACACCGTCACGCCCCAGAAGATCGCCATCGGCATGGCGACATATTCGAACGGTGCGGCAAAGGCGGCTTCCGACAGGCGATAGGCCTGGCTGATGAACAGCCCGCCAAACAGCCCCGAAACCCCCAGCGCCGCGAGGATGGGGTAATCGCCGGTGGCGGGCCATTCCCACCCGCGGAACAGGAATTCCAGCGACGGATGCCCCGACCCGGCAAAGCGCCCGTCGCCGATCGTCAACCCGATCAATGCGCTGGCCACGATGAACGTGATCTGGATATAGGCCGCCATCGTCGCCGCGCTCTCGGTGCCGCCGATCCGGCGGGTAAGCATGTGCAGCGTGGCATAGAGAAACGCCGCGGCGATGGGCAGAAGCGAGGCCGCCTGAAACGCCGCGGTGCCGGGCTTGACGATGATCAGCACGCCGACGAATCCCACCGCGATCGCCGCCCAGCGGCGCGGCCCCACGGTCTCGCGCAGGAAGACCACGGAAAATACCGTGATGACCAGCGGCGAGACGAAGAAGATCGCCGTGGCGTCCGCGATGGGCAGCGCCGCGAGGCCGAGGAACAGGCACATGTTGGCCGCGACCACGCACAGCCCGCGCACGAGGTGGATCACCGGGCGGCGCGTGCGCAGCACCGTGAGCCCGCCCGCGAACGGCATGACGAGGCAGGTGAATATCACGAGCGCCACCAGCGCGCGGATGAACACCACCTGGTGCAGCGCGTATCCGCCCGAGAGGAACTTGATCCCCACATCGTTGACCGAAAAGCACATCACCGCCGCCAAGGCATAGGCGGCGCCGGTCAGGTTCGCGTGCTGAACGGTTGCGGTGGTCATGGCTATCCAGAGATATCGTTTGTTCTCGCCACATGAGCGGACAGCCTCGGTATTGTAAACCCCCGTCGCCCGCCCGGACCCGTGCGGCGGCGCACGGCTCACCGCGTTAAACCCTTGCTCAGGCGACGAAATAGGGTCACTGTGCCAAAATTCGACCGGCCATCCCGGGCCGTGCCGAGGGCAGAGGATGACGAGCATGTTGGGAGGGGACGGCTGGTTTTCTGTGGGGCAACTGGTGTTGCTCGGCGCGGCCGTCCAGACAATGGCGATGCTGTTCCGCCACCAGATCGCCTTGCGCCTCACCTTCATCCTCGGCAGTGCGATCTACATCACCTATTACCTCTTTGCGATGCCTTCCCCGCTCTGGGAGGCCGCGTCCGCGAGCCTCGTCATGGCGCTCGCAACATTCTATGGGCTGGTGGTCCTTCTGGTCAGCCGGTCGAAGCTCATCATTCCCAGCAGCCTGATGGACCTGTACCACACGATGGGTGGGATGGAGCCGGGCGAGTTCCGGTCGCTGATGCGCTCAGCCGCGCGGCGGGTGGTCGAGACGACAGAGACGCTGACGCATGAAGGCGAGGTGCCGGACAGGCTCTACTTCATTGAATCGGGCAGGATGTGGGCCGAGAAGAATTCGCAAGAATTCACCCTTCCCCCGGAGGTGTTCATCGGCGAGGTCGCCTTTCTGACCGGCAAGCCGGCCTCGGCAACGGTGCGCGCGGCCCCGGGCGCGCGTCTCGTGGAGTGGGACGCAGCCACCCTGAAACGCCGCATCCAGCGCAATTCACGGGTGCGTCTGGCACTCGAAGCCCGGATCGCCGAGGATCTGGCGGGCAAGGTCGCCCGCGCGGTCAATTCCGAAACGTAACCCCGATTTCCGTGCCCGCGCCGCTGATCCTCACGCCCCGGCGCGTCCGGCGCTGCGCACCGCCCGCTCCAGCGCATCGAGAAACCGCGACCGGTCGGCCTTGGTGAACCCCTTGCCACCGCCCTGCCGGAACGGATCGGCGGCGCGCAGGTCGGCCATCAGGTCGCGCGTCGCCAGCACGTTGCCGATATTGGCCCGCGTCAGCGCCTCGCCGTTGTGCTTGAGGACCAGCGCCCCCGCCTCCACGCATTTCGCCGCCAGCGGGATGTCTCCGGTCACGACGACGTCCCCCGGCCCGGCGCGCTCGGCGATCCACTTGTCGGCCACGTCGGGGCCATCCGGCACGATCACCGTCTCGACGAGTGGATTGCGCGACGGGCGCAGCCCGCCATTGGACACGCGAAACATCCGCAGCCCGTGCCGCGTGGCCACCCGCTCGGCCTCGTCCTTGACCGGGCAGGCGTCTGCGTCGATGTAGATCATACGAATGATCGCCCCATCACTTTGCTACTGTATGTCTCACCCTTGTTTGCGTGTCTTTTCCGCGCCGGGGCTGGTAATCAGCACCCAAGCGGCAAAGGCGCGCCTGTCCAGCATCGGAACAGTATTGAGCGCTTTCATGGCCGTCTCCGCGAGGCCGACAACCTCCAAGGCCTTTTCCTTGGAAAACCGAGCCCCCGGATCGTAATCCGCTCTGTGCCGAGCGTCCTGAAGTTGCTGGAACACGTCTGAAAAATCCTTGATTTCTTGGGGGAAATTAACGTTGCTGGCTCTTTTGCAAGCATTGAGACAGGAGCCGTGCGCCAACCCTCTGTAAACCTCCACCCATGCCTTGTTGGACCGCTTCTTGAACTGTGTGGCGACAAGGCTATCGGCGCACATGCGCGCCAGCGCGTGGAACATCGCGTAATAACTGCCGCTGACGCTTCGCCGTAGCTGCGCCTGATCGGGTTTCCGACCTTGGGGGATCACGCGACGCGCCGTCCTTAGGAAGCCGTCAGCAAGCGCGGGGTCAGGCCGCGACGACACGGTCGATCTCGGATTGCAGGATCGGGAAATAGCCGCGCCATTCCTCGCCCAAAGCCTTGCGCACCTTGTCGGTCAGGCCAAAGAAGCGCCTGCCGATCAGTTCCGGGTCGGCATCCGTCTCGATGGTGAACACCAACCTGATCTCGTCGTCGTCTTCGGATACCTCGACAGATTCGAGGCGTACGTCCTTGATCACGCCGGGGTCGAAGCGATCCATGATCGCTTGCCTCACCTTTTCCAGTACCCTGTCGTCGAGTTGCAAAGCACCCTCCCGCTTTTCAAACAGTGTGACCCGATCTTGCCGATCACGGCAAATGGTCAGTGCATTAGGTTAAGATTTATATAAGCACCGAGTCCAAGTTGTCACACCGATCCGACGGACAAGCCAGGCGATCACATCCGCGCCAGCTATTTTCGAGCCATACAAATTTCCCGCGGCGCGGTCTATGACTGCGGTCAGACATGACGCAAGGAGACCAAAATGCCCTTCCTTCCCAGCCTTCCCGATCCCGCGCATCTGAAGGATCTCTACGCGCGCTTTCCCGACAATGTGCAACCGCTCATGGTCTATTCCGACGGCCTCCTGCGCGGCGACGGGGAGTTGAGCATCGGCGAGCGCGAACTCATCGCCACCTATGTCTCGGCGCTCAATGCCTGCACCTTCTGCGCCGGGTCGCACCGGGTCTATGCCGAGGTGTTCGGCATCGACGCGGGCCTTATCGACGCGCTTCTCAACGACCCCGATACCGCGCCGGTGGACGAGAAGTTGCGCCCGGTGCTTGCCTACGTGGCCAAGCTCAATACCCTGCCGAGCAGGCTCGTGCAGCGGGACGCGCAGGCGGTCTATGACGCCGGCTGGTCCGAGGCCGCGCTCTACGAGGCGGTGCAGGTCTGCGCGCTCTTCAACATGATGAACCGGATCATCGAGGGCACGGGCATCAATTTCGACTATGCCAAGACCCCCGGGGGCCACCACGCCACCGGCACAACCCCCGAGGAACAGGCCGACAGCTACAGCCGCTTCGGCGAGATGGTGGCAGAGATGGCGAAAGGGTAGGGCGGATGGTGTTCATCGTCGGCCTGATCGTCGCCTTCATCCTGGTGCTGATCTATTCCAACCGCGCGACGCGCGGCTGCCGTTGGCGCGAATACCGGGTGAGCGGCTGCGACCTGCGTCGGCGATGGCGCTGCGCGGCGTGTGGCGCCGAGGTCTTTACATCCGATGGCCACGCGCCGAAGGTCTGTCACGACCCCGGACGCCAGAGGACATAGCCGATGCCCCGAGCCCCCGCCGATGCAGCCACGCGCCGCGCCGTGGCCCCCGTGATCTGCTACCCAAACGACACGCTGCCCGCGCCCGATCTCGGGCTCTACCGCGCCGCGCGCGCGGGCGCGGCGAAGGTGGCCGAGGTGATGGTCGCGCCGCGCGAGGCCGCCTGCTTTCGCGTCGGCGCGGGACAATTCTTCCGCATCACCAGCGTCGAGGGGCCGCAGGTGGGCGATCTCAACCTGTGGACCGCCGATGACCTGTCCGAGCGGTTCTATTCCGGCAAGACCCGGGCGCTGCACGGCACCCATGTCACCACCGCCGCGCGGCTCTGGTCGTCGTTCCCGCACCTGCGCCCGATGGCCACGATCATCGCCGACACGCTCGACTGGTATGGCATCGACGAATATGGCGGCTCGGTCCATGACGTGATCGGCACGCGCTGCGATCCCTATACCGGCAACCTGCTGTCGGGGGTGCAGTATCATCATTGCTGCCATTCCAACCTGACGCGCGCATTGGCCGACGAACTGGGCGTGCCGCTGGCCGAGGCAGAGCCCCATGTCCATGACGTGCTCAACGTCTTCATGTGCACCGGTTTCACCCGCGACACCGGGCAGTACTTCATGAAGGCCAGCCCCGTGCGCCCGGGTGATTATCTGGAGTTCTTCGCCGAGATCGACCTTCTGGGGGCCCTTAGCGCCTGCCCCGGTGGTGATTGCTCTGCCGAGCACACCAGCGACGCGGCGGCGTGCCATCCGCTCCTCGTCGAGGTGTTCGCACCCGGGGCAGGGGCGCTGGAGGATTGGCACAGCCCGCCGCGCAACGGCTATGACCGCAGCCACGGGCGCTGAGCGAGAATGGCTATGGCATGGGCTTTGCCGGGCTCTGGCCGGCGCGCGATCCGCGGCCCCGGCTGACACCGGCCTGAGGTCATTGCCAATCGCCTGCAATACGGAAATACTCGGGACGCAACCACAAGACCGGGAGAGCCCCATGCGCTGCGTCTTCATCAATATCCGCTGCAAGCCCGGCCACTCCTACCATGTGGCCGAGGAAATCGCCCTGCGCGAGATTCACTCGGAATTGCACTCCACCTCGGGCCCCTTCGACCTCTTGCTGAAGCTCTATGTCCCCGAGGACGCGGATATCGGCAAATACATCAACGACAACCTGCTCGATATCGAAGGCATCGAACGGACCGAGACGACGCTGACCTTCAAGGCGTTCTGAGAGGCGCAATCGGGGGCGTGCCCCTTGCGTGTCTTGTGTCGTCGCGCATGGCCTGGAACTGCCATTCGGGTCTCTGGTCCCGGCGCGGAATCAAGGGCGAAGCCCGCCGCGCCATCGCATGTCCGCCCCCCGGACAGGCGATATGGTCAAGCCAGTGCGCCGATTGCATGTTTTGCGGGTATGGATGGATAAAGCGCACTGAAAAGACCGTCGGATCGCCTGCCCGCGGACATGCGATGGCGCGGCTCACCCCAACGACCCCTCCAGGCCAATCCCCGTCCCACATCTTTCACCCGATCAATTCGAACCGCGTCACGTCCACCAGCCCCCGGTCGGTGATCTTGAGCGCCGGAATCACCGGCAGCGCCAGGAACGCCAGTTGCAGGAACGGCTCGTGCAGACCCACGCCCAGCGATTTCGCCGCGGCGCGCAACTCCACCAGCCGCGCGCGCACCTCCTCGAACGGCGCGAGGCTCATCAGCCCGGCCACCGGCAGCGGCAGTTCGGCCAGAACGCGCCCGCCCTCCACCACCACGAAGCCGCCCTCGATCTCGGCCATCCGGTTCACCGCCACGGCCATGTCGCCGTAATCCATGCCGACGCAGGCGATGTTGTGGTGGTCGTGGCACACGGTCGAGGCGATCGCCCCCGTCCGCAGGCCAAAGCCGCGCACAAAGCCGGTGGCGATGTTGCCGTTCTTCCCGTGCCGCTCCACCACCGCGATCCGCACCAGGTCGCGGCCCGCGTCGGGGCGCTTGTCGCCATCCTCGGGCGCGATCTCCTCGCGCAGGTGCTCTGTCAGGATGCGGCCCTCCAGGATGCCGATCACGTCCGTCTCCGCCCGGTTGCCGCCGTGGCGGAAATCCTCGGCGCGCACGCGCGGCGCCATGACCGAGCGCCGCCCCACCGGGGCCACCCCGTTGCGCGTGCCAAACGCGGCCTCATCGGCCACCCGGCCCGCGCACACCACCAGCCGCGCGTCGCAATCCTCCAGCGACCCGACCGCCACGATATCCGCCCGCCGCCCCGGCGCGATCAGCCCCCGGTCGCGCAGCCCGAACGCTTCGGCCCCCGATAGCGCCGCCGCGCGATAGGCCGCGAGCGGCGAGGCGCCGCGCGCGATCAGCCGTCGGATCATGTGGTCGAGATGGCCCTCCTCGGCGATGTCCAGCGGGTTGCGGTCATCGGTGCACAGGCACATATAGGGCGCGGTGATGTCCGACAGCAGCGGCGCCAGCGCCTCGAGATCCTTGCTGACCGATCCCTCGCGGATCAGCACCCGCATCCCCCTTTGCAGCTTCTCGCGCGCCTCCTCCACCGTGGTCGCCTCGTGCTCGGTGCGGATGCCGGCGGCGCAATAGGCGTTGAGATCGCGGCCCGAAAGCTGCGGGCAATGCCCGTCCATGTGGCCCCCCTCGAACAGCCGTAGCTTGGCCATCATGCCGGGGTCGCGGTGGATCACGCCGGGATAGTTCATCACCTCCGCCAGCCCGATGCCCGAGGGGTGGCCCATCACCTGCCGCAAATCCTCGGCCCCGATCTCGGCGCCCGCCGTCTCCATGTCCGTCGAGGGCACGCAAGAGGATAGCTGCACCCTGATATCCATCAGCGTGTGCGTACTCGCCTGCTGAAAATAGCGGATGCCGTCGAGGCCCATCACGTTGGCGATCTCGTGCGGATCGCAGATCGCGGTGGTCACGCCGCGCGGGGTCACGCAGCGGTCGAATTCCAGCGGCGTGACGAGCGAGCTTTCGATATGCAGATGCGTGTCGATGAAGCCGGGCACCAGCGTCAGGCCCGCCACGTCGATCACCTCGGCGCCCTCGTAATCGGCCCCGATGCCCACGATGGTATCGCCACAGATCGCCACGTCGCCGGGGATCATCGCCCCGGTCACGAGGTCGAACACCGCGCCGCCCCGCAGCACGAGGTCTGCCGGTTCGTCCCCGCGCCCCTGTGCGATCCGGTCCTCAAGCTCTGCCATGTGCCACCCTCCGGTTGCTTTGCCTCACTGTCGCGCGGGAGGGGGCGGGGGGCAAGAGCGGTGCGGATGAACCGTCACGCCGCTGCGAATGGCCTTGAGCCGCCATTCGCCTCCTGCCCCCGCGCGGAACAAGGCGTGCTTGCACGCCGCCGCGCGAGCGCCCGACCGCCCCATCGGGCGGGCGCTTCTGCAACGCTTCAAGTAGCTGAAATATAATAAGTATATTCCACCATAAATCGCACAGAATTGGCCGAACTGCGCCCACCCGGCGGCCGGGCGCTCGCGCGGCTCATCACCGGATGGTTCAAGGTCCGCAACAGGCCAATCCCGTCAGCGCCTCAAACTACCCCCTCACGCCGCCGCCTTCATCAGCCCCTCGTCGCGGACCTGCCGTTCCGCCTCGTCGAGCGAGCGCCACGCCCGGTCGATCAGCGTGTCGATTTCCGCCTTCGAGATCACCAGCGGCGGCGAAATGATCATGCGGTCGCCCACGTGGCGCATCACCAGGTTGTTGGCAAAGCACCGCTCGCGGCAGATATAGCCCACGGTGCCGGGCTCCGAGGCGAATTTCGCGCGCGCGCCCTTGTCCGGTGTCAGCGCGATGGATCCCATCATGCCCACGATCCGCGCCTCGCCCACCAGCGGGTGCGCGGCGAGGCTCTCCCATTTTTCCTTCAGGTAGGGCGCGGTCTCTTCGGCCACGCGGGTGACGATCCCCTCCTCGTCGAGGATGCGCAGGTTTTCCAGCGCCACGGCGCAGGACACAGGGTGCCCCGAATAGGTATAGCCGTGGTTGAACTCGCACCCGTTCAGCACGCGCGCCACCTCGTCCGACACGATCGAGCCGCCGATCGGCGCATAGCCCGACGACAGCCCCTTGGCGATGGTCATGATGTCGGGGCGGATGCCGAGCGTCTGGCTCCCGAACCAGTTGCCCGTGCGGCCGAACCCGCAGATCACCTCGTCGGCGATGAGCAGGATGCCGTACTTGTCGCAAATCCGCTGGATTTCGGGCCAATAGCTGTCGGGCGGGATGATGACACCGCCCGCGCCCTGCACCGGCTCGCCGATGAAGGCGGCGACGCGGTGCGGCCCCAGTTCCTCGATCTTTTCCTCCAGTTGCTGCGCGCGGGCGAGACCGAATGCCTCCGGCTCCGTGTCGCCGCCCTCGGCATACCAGTGGGGCTGGTCGATATGGTGGATGTCGGGGATCGGCATGCCGCCCTGCGCGTGCATCCCCCCCATCCCGCCAAGGCTCGCGCTGCCCATCGACGAGCCGTGATAGCCGTTGTGCCGCGCGATGATGATGTTGCGCTCCGGCTCGCCCTTTTCCGCCCAGTAGGTGCGCACCATGCGGATATTGGTGTCATTGGCCTCCGAGCCCGACCCGGCGTAGAACACATGGTTGAGATCGCCGGGCGCCAATTCCGCCAGCCGCCTGGCCAGCGCGATGGCGGGCACATGGCTGGTCTGGAAGAACGTGTTGTAGAACGGCAGCTCGCGCATCTGCCGCGCTGCCACCTCGGCCAGCTCCTCGCGCCCATAGCCGATATTGACGCACCACAGCCCGGCCATGGCGTCGAGAATCTCGTTGCCGTCGCTGTCGGTCAGCGTCACGCCGTGCGCGCGGGTGATGATGCGCGTGCCCTTGGCGTTGATCGCGTCGCCGTGGGTAAAGGGGTGCATGTGGTGGGCGGCGTCGAGCGCCTGAAGCTCGGCGGTGGGCAGGTGATTGGTGATCGCGGTCATGGCGGTCCCTTTCGTCTCGGGGAATCGGGGGCGCGGCCCGGTCAGCCGCTTTCCACCAAGAATATGATCAAATTTATCGCTGTCAATCGAATCAGTCGTCCCGCGGCTGGCGCGACAGCGATTGGCGCACCTGCTCCATCCCCTGCACCACGTCGGCGCGGATTGCCTCGGCGGCGGCCTCGGCATCGCCCGCGTGCAGCGCCGCGAGCAGGTCCTTGTGCCGGTCGGGCAGGCCCTCGGTGCCCACCCGTCCGCACACCACCCGCAGCGACGGGCCAAAGCGCAGCCATAGCCCGTCGGCCACATCCGTCAGGATCGGGGCCGCCGCGATTTCATAGAGCGCGCGGTGAAAGCGATAGTTGAGCTCGAGATAGGCGCGCATGTCCCCGCGCAGGATGGCGCGGTCAAGCGCGTCATCGACCTCGGTCAGGCGGTCAAGGTCCGCAGGCGTTGCGCGCTCTGTCGCGCGCCGTGCCAGGTGAGGGTCAAGCCATTGACGTGCAAAGATCAATTCTCCGATATTCCCGGCATCCAGTAGCGGCACCGAGACCCGCCTGTTGCCCTGGAATTCCAGCGCGCCCTCGGCGATCAGACGGCGAATCGCCTCGCGCACCGGGGTCATGCCCGCCCCGAGCCGGTCGCACAGCCCCTGGATCGTCACCGCCTGTCCGGGGGCCAGATCGCCAAAGAGCACCAGCGCGCGCAACTCGCGATAGATCGTCTCATGCGCCGGAAGGCGCGGGGCGAGGGCGGTCTCGCTGCCCGTTTTACGTGCGGTTCTCAACGTCACTCCGGCATCCCCGATGTCTGTGCAAACTCATCGCTTGCGAGTTTAACGGCTGCGTGAAAACATTACCATATTGCCATCCGCGGCAATTTTTGATCAAATACCGCCAAGGCAGATAACGTGCCGAACCAACGGGAGATCACCATGAAATACCTTATACTGACCACCACCACCGCGCTCGCGCTCGGCACCGCCGCCGCCTCGGCAGAGGAAGTGCGGGTCTACAACTGGTCCGACTATATCGACGAATCGCTGCTCACCAAGTTCGAGGAAGAGACCGGCCTCGATCTCGTCTACGACGTGTTCGACAGCAACGAGGTGCTGGAAACCAAGATGCTCGCGGGCGGCTCGGGCTATGACGTGGTGGTGCCGTCGGGCACCTTCCTGCAACGCCAGATCCAGGCGGGCGCGTTCCAGAAGCTCGACAAGTCCAAGCTGCCCAACCTGGACAACATGTGGGATGTGGTCACCAGGCGTACCGAGCAATACGACCCGGAAAACGCCTACTCGATCAACTATATGTGGGGCACCACGGGCATCGGGGTGAACGTGAACAAGGTGAAGGAGCTTCTCGGCGAAGATGCGCCGATCGACAGCTGGTCGCTGGTCTTCGAGCCCGAGAACATGAAGAAGCTCGCCGAATGCGGCGTGCAATTCCTCGACGCTCCGGCCGAGATGATCCCCGCCGCGCTCAACTATATCGGCGAGGATCCCGACAGCCACGACCCCGAGGTCATCGCCAAGGCCGAAGACGTGTTCATGCCGGTGCGCCCCTACATCCAGAAGTTCCACAGCTCCGAATACATCAACGCGCTGGCCAATGGCGATATCTGCGTCGCGGTGGGCTGGTCCGGCGATATTCTTCAGGCACGCGACCGCGCCGACGAGGCCGATAACGGCGTCGAGATCGTCTACAACGCCCCCAGGGAAGGCGCGCAAATGTGGTTCGACCAGATGGCCATCCCGGTCGATGCCCCGAACCCCGACGGCGCCCACAAGTTCCTGAACTTCATCATGGACGCACAGAACATGGCGGCGGCGTCGAACTACGTCTATTACGCCAATGGCAACAAGGCGTCGCAGGAATACCTCATCGAGGATGTGATCGGCGATCCGGCGATCTATCCCTCGCAGGAGGCGCTCGACAACCTGTTTACCACCACGCCCTACCCGGCGCGCGTGCAGCGGACAGTCACCCGTCTCTGGACCAAGATCAAGTCCGGCACCTGATCGCGATGACCGGCCCGCGCCCTCCCGGCGCGGGCCTTTTCATATCCATAAATGCCGGGGGCAGCATGGGGCAGACCGTCTTCGAGCCGTGGAACGATCCGAACGAAAAACCGCTCATCCAGTTCAGGAATGTCACCAAGCGGTTCGGCGATTTCACCGCCATCGACAACCAGACATTCGACATCTACGAGAAAGAGTTCTTCGCCCTTCTCGGCCCCTCGGGCTGCGGCAAGACCACGATGATGCGGATGCTCGCGGGCTTCGAGGCACCGACCGAGGGCACCATCCTTCTGGGCGGGCAGGACATCGCCCCCATCCCGCCCAACAGGCGCGCGGTGAACATGATGTTCCAGTCCTACGCGCTGTTTCCGCACCTCTCGGTGTGGGACAACATCGCCTTCGGCCTCAGGCGCGATCGCATGTCGAAGGACGCGGTCGCCGCGCGGGTCGAGGAAATGCTAAAGCTGACGCGGCTCACGCAATTCGCCCGCCGCAAACCGCACCAGATTTCCGGCGGCCAGCGGCAGCGGGTGGCGCTCGCGCGCAGCCTCGCC
>JADQCC010000157.1 GCA_016278295.1 Roseovarius sp.
GGTTTTTCAGGGCACTTTATGTCTGCTTTCCCGCAAAAAATTTAATCGGTGCGCTAGAGCGTGTCGCGTTCATTCGCATTCACGCGACACGCTCTAACTCCTTGATTTCGCATGTTCAAGGAGCTCAAAACCGGTTCCCACTTTTGAGCAACATGCTCTAACTTGGCCAAATCGCCTGTCCGGGGGCGGACATGCGATGGCGCGGCGGGCTTCGCCCTCGATTCCGCGCCGGGACCAAATGCCCAACGTCCGCTCAAGGTCAAATCTGCCCATCAGACCACGTTGACCGCTTCTTCAGACATCGACACGGATGGAGGCCGCACTCGCCCGCGCGGAGCCGATCTGAACGAAAAACGCCCCGGCCATGCCTGACCGGGGCGTTTATTTGTGACTGCCGGAAACTTCAAAAGTTTCCGGGACGTTTTCTTTTCAAGAAAACGGTGCTCAGCCCTTTTCCTCGACGATCTGCACCATATGCGGGATCTTGGCGATCATGCCGCGCACCGCGGGCGTGTCTTCAAGCTCGCGGGTCTTGTGCATCTTGTTCAGGCCCAGACCGATCAGGGTCTGGCGCTGCTTCTCGGGGCGGCGGATCGGGCTGCCGATCTGCTTGACGACGATGGTCTTTGCCATGCTCAGGCCTCCTTACGCTTCTGCCGGCGCGGCGGCCGGGGCCTCGTCACCCTTTTTCAGGATGTCGGCGACCTTCTTGCCGCGGCGCTGGGCCACCATGCGCGGGCTGGTCTGCTTGCGCAGGCCATCAAGCGTGGCACGGATCATGTTGTAGGGGTTCTGCGAGCCGTTCGACTTGGCGACCACGTCCTGAACGCCCAGCATCTCGAACACGGCGCGCATCGGGCCGCCGGCGATGATGCCGGTGCCGTGCGGGGCGGTGCGCATCACCACCTTGCCCGCGCCGTGACGCCCCTCGATATCGTGGTGCAGGGTGCGGCCCTCGCGCAGCGGCACGCGCATCATGCCACGCTTGGCGGCCTCGGTGGCCTTGCGGATTGCCTCCGGGACCTCCTTGGCCTTGCCCTTGCCGAAGCCCACGCGCCCCTTCTGGTCACCGACGACGACGAGCGCCGCGAACCCGAAGCGCTTGCCGCCCTTCACCGTCTTGCTGACGCGGTTGATCGCGACGAGACGGTCGGCGAATTCCGGAGCTTCGTCGCGGTCGCGACGGTCTCGGCGGTTGTCTTCTCTTGCCATATCTCTCGTCTCCTCAGATCTTCAGCCCGGCGTCGCGCGCGGCATCGGCCAGCGCCTTGACGCGGCCATGATAGATGAAGCCGCCGCGATCGAAATACGCCTCGGTCACCCCGGCCTTCTTTGCCCGCTCGGCAACCGCCTCGCCGACCTTGGCCGCCGCCTCGACGGTGCATTTGCCCACGAAGCCCAGATCCTTTTCCAGGGTCGAGGCCGCCGCCAGCGTCACGCCCTGCACATCGTCGATGAGCTGCACGCTGATATTCTTGTTCGACCGGTGCACCGAGAGGCGCACGCGCCCCGCATTCACCTGGCGAAGTTTGCTCCGAACGCGCAGGCGGCGTTTCTGGAACAGTTTTCTCTTGCTGTTTGCCATCTGTCGCGTTCCTTACTTTTTCTTGCCTTCCTTCTGGAAGATATACTCGCCCTTGTAGCGGATGCCCTTGCCCTTGTAGGGCTCGGGGCGCCGCCAGTCGCGGATATTGGCCGCGACCTGTCCGACGAGCTGCTTGTCGGTGCCCTCGACCACCAGTTCGGTCTGCTTGGGCGCCGTGACGGTCACGCCGTCGGGGATCTGGAAATCCACGTCATGGCTGTAGCCGAGGTTGAGCCTGAGCACGTTGCCCTGCACCGCCGCCCGGTAACCGACGCCGCGGATTTCCAGCTCCTGGCGGAAATTCTCCTTGGCGCCGTGCACCATGTTGGCGATGACCGTGCGGGTCATGCCCCATTGCTGGCGCGCGCGCTTGGACTTGCCGCGCGGCGTGATCGTGATGGTGCCATCCTCGATGGTGATGGTCACATCGTCGGTCGCGGTGAAGGACTTGGCGTCCTTGGGACCCTTGATTTCGATGGTCTGACCCGAGAGCGTGGCAGTGACGCCATCGGGCAGGGCCACGGGTTGCTTGCCGATACGAGACATGTCCGGGCCTCCCTCAAAATACCGTGCAGAGCACTTCGCCGCCAACATTGGCTGCGCGCGCGGCTGCATCCGACATCACACCCTTGGGGGTGGAGACAATCGACACGCCGAGACCCTGACGGACCTGCGGGATGTCCTTGACGCCCATATAGACGCGGCGGCCGGGCTTGGAGACCCGCTTCATCTCGTGGATGACCGGGGTGCCCTCGTAGTACTTGAGGCTGATTTCCAGCTCCGGGTGGCCCTTGGCACCGGTCGCGCTATCGTAGCCGCGGATATAGCCCTCGGAGGCCAGCACGTCGAGCACGCGAACGCGCATCTTCGAGGCGGGCGTGCGCACGGTGGATTTGCCGCGCATCTGCGCGTTGCGGATACGGGTGAGCATATCGCCGATAGGATCGTTCATCACACGGGTCTCCTTACCAGCTCGATTTCACCACACCGGGCAGTTGCCCGGCGGAGCCCAGGTCGCGCAGCGCGATCCGGCTGATTTTCAGCTTGCGGTAATAGGCGTGCGGACGCCCCGTGAGCTGACAGCGGTTGTGCAGGCGCGTGGCCGAGCTGTTGCGCGGCAGTTGCGCGAGCTTGAGGGAGGCGCGGAAACGCTCTTCCATCGGCTTGTCCTGATCGTTGATGATCTCTTTGAGAGCGGCACGCTTCTTGGCGTAACGATCCACCAGCTTCTGGCGCTTTTTCTCGCGCTCGATCATTGCTTTCTTGGCCATGTCTTGATCCTCCCCCGGCTCAGCTGTTGAAGGGCATGTTGAACAGCTTCAACAGCGCCTTGGCTTCAGCGTCGGTCTTCGCCGTGGTTGTGATGATGATATCCATCCCCCAAACTTCGTCGACCTTGTCGAAGTTGATTTCGGGAAAGACGATGTGTTCCTTGAGGCCCATCGCATAATTGCCGTGACCGTCGAAGGACTTGCCCGAGACGCCGCGGAAGTCGCGGATGCGCGGCATGGCCACGGTGATGAGACGATCGAGGAAGTCATACATCCGGTCGCCGCGCAGCGTGACCTTGGCACCGACCGGCATCCCCTCGCGCAGGCGGAAGCCGGCGATGGAATTGCGTGCCGTGGTGGTGACCGCCTTCTGACCTGCGATGGCGGACAGGTCTTCCTGCGCCGACTTGGCCTTCTTGGAGTCTCTGACCGCCTCGGCGCCGCAGCCGATGTTCAGCACGATCTTGTCGAGCCGCGGGATCATCATGTCGTTGGTATAGCCGAACTCTTCCTTCAGAGCGGGCTTGATCGTGTCGCGGAACTGCGTGCGCAGGCGCGGGGTGTAGGTTGCGGTATCAAGCATCGATCGCGTCCCCCGTGGTCTTGGCGTAGCGCACCTTCTTGTCGCCCTCGGCCCGGAAGCCGACGCGGGTGGCCTTGCCGTTCTTGTCGAGCATGGCGAGGTTGCTGAGGTCGATCGGCATCGCCTTGGGGATGCGTCCGCCCTGCGTCTGCTGGCTCTGGCGGGTGTGGCGGATCGCCATGTTCACGCCCTCGACCACGGCCTTGCCGGCCTTGGGGTCGACGCTGAGGATGGTGCCGGTCTGGCCCTTGTCCTTGCCGGCGAGCACGACGACCTTGTCGCCCTTCTTCAGTTTCGCAGCCATCTTACAGCACCTCCGGGGCGAGCGAGATGATCTTCATGAAGTTCTTGGAACGCAGCTCGCGCACGACCGGCCCGAAGATACGGGTGCCGACGGGCTCGTTTGCGTTGTTGAGGATCACCGCGGCGTTGCGGTCAAAGCGGATGGCGGTACCGTCCTCGCGACGGACCTCCTTGGCGGTGCGCACGACGACGGCTTTGCGCACGTCGCCCTTTTTCACGCGGCCGCGGGGGATGGCTTCCTTTACCGAGACGACGATGACGTCGCCCACGGACGCATACTTGCGCTTGGACCCACCCAGGACCTTGATGCACTGCACCCGGCGTGCGCCGGAGTTGTCAGCGACATCCAGATTGGTCTGCATCTGGATCATGTGGTTTCTCCCGACCTGTGGGGGCTGTTCTGGCTCTTTCCCCCAGGGTTTCGATCAAACCGGATGGTGCGAAGGATCAGGCCTCCAGCACCTCCCAGCGTTTCGACTTGGATTTCGGCGCGCACTCGATGATGCGCACCGCGTCACCTTTCTTGAAGGTGTTGTTCTCGTCATGCGCCCGGTACTTCTTGGACTTGCGGATGGTCTTTTGCAGGACCGGGTGCTTGAAACGGCGCTCGACCGAAACGGTGACGGTCTGGGCGTTGGCGTCCGACGTGACGGTACCTTGCAGGATTCTTTTGGGCATGGTCTCAGGCTCCCTGCTCGGCGGCCGCACCGCGGGCCTTCTCGTTGAGGATCGTTTTGACGCGCGCGGCGTCGCGGCGGGCGCGGCGCATCTGCGCGGCGTTCTCAAGCTGGCCGGTGGCCGCCTGGAACCGCAGGTTGAACTGTTCTTTCTTGAGCCGGACAAGCTCGTCCCGGAGCTCGTCCGGGGTCTTGTCACGCAGATCGCTGGCCTTCATCGCCATCACTTCCTTCTCAAAACACCGGCGAGCCCCTGACAAGCGCCTCAGGGTCACCCGAAACCCGGTGGATGGATTTCATCACGCGCGAATCCCCGGACGTGGCCGGGGGGCGGATTGACGCTCTATAAGG
The DNA here is from genome assembly GCA_016278295.1 of Roseovarius sp. Classification (GTDB taxonomy): domain Bacteria; phylum Pseudomonadota; class Alphaproteobacteria; order Rhodobacterales; family Rhodobacteraceae; genus Roseovarius. The sequence continues at coordinate 4,771 of JADQCC010000157.1, forward strand.
GAGGCGGTCACGGAGGGCAAGGGGAGAATTGCCGCCCCGGACCAGGGGGCCGCCCGGAACACCGGACGGCCCGGCAGGATCAACCGTTGACGCTGTCCTTGAGCGCCTTGGCAAAGGTCATCTTGACCTGGCGGTCGGCAGGCTTGCGCATCTGCTCGCCGGTGGCGGGGTTGCGCACCATGCGCTCGGGGCGCTCGCGGCAGTAGATCTTGCCCACGCCCGGCAGCGGCACGGCGCCCCCATTCGACACTTCGCGGGTGACGACGGCCACCACCGCGTCGAGCGCGGCACCGGCGGATTTCTTGTCGCTGCCCATCTCCTCGGCCAGTGCGGCAACGAGCTGGGTCTTGGTCATCGGCTTCGCCATTGTTCGGTCTCCTTCGTATCACTGCCCGTCTCTGGGGCCTCGGTGGCGCGATTAAACGCCATGATGTGGTCAAACACAACGACTAGGGGCCAAACGCAAGGGTTTTTGCTGCATTTTGTGCCGATTTTCGCTCAATCAGAGGAACGCTGTCTCCTCAAACGAGCGCAATTTGCGGCTGTGGATGCGTTCGAGCGGCATTCGCCGCAGTGATTCCATCGCGCGAATCCCGATCATCAGGTGGCGCGAGACCTGTGAGCGATAGAAATCCGAGGCCATGCCGGGCAGTTTCAGCTCGCCCTGAAGCGGCTTGTCCGAGACGCACAGAAGCGTGCCATAAGGCACACGGAAGCGAAAGCCGTTGGCGGCGACCGTCGCGCTCTCCATGTCGAGTGCGATGGCGCGCGACTGCGAGAGCCGTTGCACCGGACCCTCGTGCTCGCGCAATTCCCAGTTACGGTTGTCGACGCTGGCCACGGTGCCGGTGCGCATCACCCGCTTGAGATCGAACCCGTCGAGCTGGGTTTCCTCGGCCACCGCCTCTTGCAAGGCGATCTGGATCTCGGCCAGCGCCGGTATCGGCACCCAGGCGGGCAGGTCGGCGTCGAGAACGCGATCCTCGCGCAGGTAGGCATGGGCGAGTACGAAATCGCCCAGCGACTGCGAATTCCTCAGCCCCGCGCAATGGCCCACCATCACCCAGGCATGGGGGCGCAGCACGGCGATGTGGTCGGTCGCCGTCTTGGCGTTGGACGGGCCCACACCGATATTGACGAGCGTGATCCCCGCGCCATCGGCGCGCTTCAGGTGATAGGCGGGCATCTGCGGCAGCCGGTCGGACGCGGGCAGATCGGCGTCGGGGTCGGTGATCGTGGCGTTGCCCGGCACCACGAAGGCGGTATAGCCGCTCTCGGGCGTGCCGAGCGCCTGCCGCGCGAAGGCCTCGAACTCGGCCACGTAGAACTGGTAGTTGGTGAACAGCACGTAATTCTGGAAATGCCTCGGGTCGGTGGCGGTGTAATGCGCCAACCGCGCCAGCGAGTAATCCACCCGCTGCGCGGTGAAGGGCGCGAGCGGGCGGGTGCCATCGGGCACCGGCTGCCAAGTGCCGTTTACGATGTCGTCGTTGGTGGTGGCGAGGTCGGGCACGTCGAACACGTCACGCAAGGTGAACGCCGCCGCCCCCTCCTGCGGCACGTCGAGCGCCGCCTCGCCCGCCACGGCGAAATGCACGGGCATCGGCGTTTCCGACAGCCCGATGGTGACCGGCACGCCGTGATTGTCCAGAAGCAGGCCGATCTGCTGTTCAAGGTAGGCGCGAAACAGATCGGGCCGGGTGATGGTGGCGGCGTAGGTGCCGGGATAGGAGACATGACCAAAGCTCAGCCGGCTGTCGATGGTGGCGAAGGTGGTCGTGGTCAGCCGGATTTCCGGGTAAAGCGCGCGGACGCGCCGCGGCGGGATTTTGCCGGTGAGCGCGCCCGCGAAGGCATCGCACAGGAACCGCGTTCCTCGCTCGTAGAGCAGGCACAGCCGATCAACCGCCGCGCGCGCGCAAGTAAAGGCCTCTGGCCCGGGCAAATCGGGGGGCAGGAGCGGAATATCCGGGTCGGCGGGGGGCATGGCTGCGTCCTGTCGCGGGGATGTGCGCGCCACGTTGACACGGGCGGGGGCCGCGATCAAGCTGCGCCCCAAGGGAGCATGCACATGGATCTCGAAACGGTCAGCCCGGCACAGTTCGGGGCACGCCTGCGGGGCCTTGGCCTCAACCTGCTGGTGCGCGATGTGTCCGCAGAGGCCGCCTTTCTCGCGGAGGTGTTCGGCATGGTGCCGCACCGGGTGAGCGAGGATTTCGCGATCATGGAATACCACGGCCACCTGATCCAGCTTCATGCCGATCACACCTATGGGGCACACCCCCTGTTCGGCCTCGTGCCCGAGAGCCCGCCGCGCGGCGCGGGGGCGTCGCTGCACCTGTTCGACAGCGACCCCGACCATGCCGCCGCGCGGGCGGAGAGCGCGGGCGGGCACGTCCTTCAGGCCCCCGCCAACAAACCGCACGGACTGCGCGAGACCTGCATCCTGTGCGAGAACGGCTATGCCTGGGCGGCCTCGCGCCCCCTGACCGATGACGAAAGGAAAGACCTATGAGCGTGACCGAACTCAAGCCCAACATGGAGCACTGGCAGGCGCGCGTGGACCTCGCCGCCGCCTTTCGCTGGACCGCGCGGCTGGGGATGCACGAGGCGGTGGCCAACCATTTCAGCCTTGCCATCAACGAGGACGGCACGCGGTTCCTGATGAACCCCAACCAGGTGCATTTTGCCCGCATCCGCGCCAGCGACCTGATCGAGGTGGACGCCACCGACCCCGACACCATGAACAAGCCGGGCGCACCCGACCCGACGGCCTGGGGGCTGCATGGCGGGCTGCACCGGCACTGCGGCCACGCGCGCTGCGCCATGCATGTGCATTCGATCCACGCGACCGTGCTCGCCTGCCTCGAGGACAGCCGTTTGCAGCCCATCGACCAGAACTGCGCCACCTTCTACAACCGGCACGTCGTGGACGAGGCCTATGGCGGGCTGGCGTTCGAGGACGAGGGCGCGCGCTGCGCGCGGCTCTTGCGCGATCCGCGGCACAAGGTGCTGGTGATGGGCAATCACGGCGTCATGGTGATCGGCGACACGGTGGCCGAGACGTTCAACCGGCTCTATTACTTCGAGCGCGCCGCCGAGACCTACATCCGCGCGCTCCAGACCGGGCGGCCGCTACGGGTGCTCTCGGACGCCGTGGCGGAAAAGACCGCACGCGAACTGGAAGAATATCCCGAACAGGCCGATCGTCACCTCGACGAGTTGAAGGCCATCCTCGACGCGGAAGGATCGGATTACGCGGCCTGAGCGGGCGGGCACCGGAGAGGCCGACCCCACGCCTGCGGGGCGCGGCCCCCTGCGTCAGGCGCGCACCAGCGCCTCGTAGGCTTCCGCGATGTCGCGGGTCATCGCGCCCACCTCGAAGCTGTAATCGCCGATCTGCCCCACCGGCGTGACCTCGGCGGCCGACCCGGTGAGCCAGCACTGTTCGAACCCTTCCAGTTCTTCTGGCATGATGTGGCGCTCGTGCACCTTGATCTGCCGGTCCTTCAGGAGGCCGATGACCGTCTGCCGCGTCAGCCCGTTCAGGATCGCGTCGGGCAGCGGCGTGTGCACCTCGCCATCCTTGACGAAGAAGATGTTGGCCCCCGTCGCCTCTGCCACGTAACCGCGGTAATCGAGGAACATCGCGTCCGAGCAGCCCCGCGCCTCGGCGGCGTGTTTGGACATGGTGCAGATCATGTAGAGCCCCGCCGCCTTGGCCGCGACCGGGATCGTTTCGGGGCTCGGACGCTTCCACTTGGCGATATCGAGCTTGGCGCCCCTGGTCTTGGCATCGCCGTAATAGCTGCCCCATTCCCAGGCGGTCACCGCCATGCGGATCGGGTTGCGCGCGGCCGCTACGCCCATGTCCTCGCCCGCGCCGCGAAACGCCAGCACCCGCACATAGGCATCGCTCAGCCCATTGGCGTCGAGCACCGCGCGCTTGGCGGCCTCGATCTCGTCCACGCTGTAGGGGATCGGCATGTCCATCAACTCGCCCGATTTCAGCAAGCGCTCGGAATGCGCGCGGCTCTTGAATACCTTGCCATTGTAACAACGCTCGCCTTCGAAAACCGAGCTCGCATAGTGCAGCGCATGGCTCAGGATGTGCACATTGGCGTCGCGCCAATCGATGAGCGCCCCATCCATCCAGATCTTGCCGTCGCGGTCGTCATAGCTTGCCATCAGCCCGTCCTTCACAGTATTTCCATTTATTGCGCGGCATATGGCCGCATCGGACATAAAATTACGCAGTTTCCGCGATTCGCTACCAATTCGATCTTGGAATGTCAATAAAGCTGACTTAATGTCTGTAACAAGGCCGATGATTTGTGAACGAGGTGCCGGTATGGGAGAGATGCAGGGCGGCGAGAACCTCTTGTTTCTCACCGACGAGCAGTTGCGGCAGGGGATCGAGGCGATGTTCTTCGCCTATCGCGGCTTCACCGCCGATCCCGACCGCATCCTTGCGACGATGGCCTATGGCCGCGCCCATCACCGGGCGCTGCATTTCATCGCGCGCATCCCCGGCACCACGGTCAACAACCTGCTCGCCATCCTTGGCGTGACCAAGCAATCGCTCAACCGGGTATTGCGCACGCTGATAGAGGACGGGCTGGTGGAAAGCCGCGTGGGAACCAGCGACCGGCGCGAGCGGAACCTGCACCTTACCGAGGCCGGGGCGGCGCTGGAACGCAAGCTCTCGGACGCGCAGCGCGCGCGCATGCGCGCCGCCTACCGCGCCGCAGGCCCGCAGGCGGTGGCCGGGTTCCGGCAGGTGCTCGAGGCGATGATGGAGCCCGAGCTGCGCCGCCTCTACCACGCGATCAGGGAGTCCGACACATGACCGAGCCAGCCCCGCACCTGCTTATTGTGGACGATGACGAGCGGATCCGCGACCTGTTGCGCAAATTCCTGATACGCCAGGGTTTTCTCGTGTCGGTCGCGCGCGATGCGGGCCACGCGCGGCGGGTGCTGGCGGGGCTCGATTTCGACCTGATCGTGATGGACGTGATGATGCCCGGCGAAAGCGGGCTGGATCTCACCCGCGTCCTGCGCGAAACGAGTTCCACGCCGATCCTGCTCTTGACCGCCAAGGGCGAGACCACCGACCGCATCGAGGGGCTGGAGGCGGGCGCCGACGACTACCTGCCCAAACCGTTCGAGCCGCGCGAATTGCTCTTGCGGATCAACGCAATCCTGCGCCGGATGCCCGAGCCGGAACCGGAGGAAAAACAGCCCAAAATCGTGCAGATGGGGCCAACGCGCTATGATATCGAGCGCGGCGAGCTGAGCCGCGGCGGACTGCCGGTCAAGCTCACCGCGACCGAGGTGCAGCTCATGCGCATCTTTGCCGAGAACCTGCGACAGGCGATCAGCCGCACGCGGCTGGTCGAAGAACTGGGCCGCGACGACGGGCAGGCACAGGAGCGCGCGGTGGACGTGCAGATCACCCGCCTGCGCCGCAAGATCGAAAGCGATCCGAAACAGCCGCGCTACTTGCAGACGGTGCGCGGCGAGGGCTACATGCTCAGCCCAGACTGACGATCACGGGCAATACATTCATACCCGAAAATATGCCATGCCAGCCAGATCCGGCGTTCCGATCATGAACTGCAATCATCGGCTCATCAGGCGCGGACAACAAGCCACCCGGGAAGCCGTCACCACCGGATCAAGGATACCAGATTGCGGATTGGCCAGCATCGGGCCCACGTGAGATCACGTTACAAGAGCCGGACTGACATGCCACCATCCACGCACATCGCGGCACCATTGCCGCCACCGGATTTCGGTAATCCTCCTGTTTCGTCATCATGGCCCAAAGGCCATGGATGCTCTCTCCTTCTGTGATGCCGTCAACAAACATCACCTTGGCACATTACGATGCCCCGGGAGGGGGCATCCATGCCATCAACAAAGCTGTTGCAAGGCCAAAGACGACCAGAATAGCGATCACGAGGGCCAGAAACGCGAGCGGCAAGGCCCAGCTTGCCGCGCTAGTCTCGATCAAGTCCAATACAACATCTCGCGACCACAGAATGATCGCCCCGAGTGCGATGCCGGATGCAACGATTGTGCTCGCCGTGATCAAACCCGGCCCCGCAAGAAAGCCCCGTGCCCGCCCCGCCCGGTGGAGCAGAGTCGCATAGAGCGTGATGCCGACCGATGTCGCAAGGGCAAGTCCGACCGCTCCAAGCATTGGGGCGAGGAGCATCTTGAGCGCGATGTTGACGAGAGTTGCCGCAACGAGCAGCCTGAGCGGGGTTCGGGTATCGCCACGGCCGTGGAACCCGGCGACGAGGGAGCGCAGCGCGATTGCGGGGACCAGACCGAGGGCGTAGGCCGCGAGGATCGTCGCCGATGCTTCGGCCGCCGCAAGGTCGAAGGCGCCGCGAACGAACAGAATGCGGATGGCCCAATCGCCGAGCGACGCCATCATCACCGCGACTGGCACGCCCACGACGAGACAGATCAGGAGCGCCCGGTCGAGCACGCGGCGCATGCCGACCTCGTCACCGAGGCCCGCGCGGCGCCCGATATCGGGCAGGATGACGGTGCCGAGCGCGACGCCGATCAGGCCGATGGGCAACTGGTAAAGCCGGTCGGCATAGTAGAGATGCGAGAGCGATCCGGCGGGCAGGAAGGTGGCGATGATCGTGTCCGCGAAGATTGCCACCTGCAGCGCGCCGGAGGTCAGGAGCGCGGGCCCGAGTCGCCGGAACACGAGCCGGGTGTCGGGCGACAGGCCCAGTCTGGGGCGTGGCAGGGGCAGGCCCGCGCGCCACGCGGCCCCGGCCAGCAACGCGACCTGCGCCACGCCCGACGCCATGACGCCCCAAGCGGCGGCATGGGCGGCGCTGGGGAAGGATGCGGCCATCAGCAGCGCGCCGATCATGAAGAGGTTCAGCAGGATCGGGGCAGCGGCCGGTGCGGCGAAGCGGTCGCGCCCGTTCAGCAGGGCGGCGAGGAACGCGACCAGCGACATGCAGAGCAGGTAGGGAAAGGTGATCCGCGTCAGCGTGACGACCAGCGGCCAGGTCTCGTCGGCGGGCGACAGGCCGGGCGCGAGCACGGCCAGCATCCAGCCCGTCGCTCCAAGCGCCAGCGCCAGTAGCGCGAGGTTGGCGAGAGCAAGCCAGCCTAAAACTTCCGCACCAAGACGGCTGCTATCGCGCCCGCCTGCATCGGCGGCGGCCCATGTCGGCAGGAAGGCGGCGTTGAAGGCACCCTCGGCCAGGATCGCGCGGAAATGGTTGGGTAGGCGAAAGGCCAGCATGAAGGCGTCCGCTACCGGCCCGGCACCCAGCGTTGCGGCCAGCACGACATCGCGCAGGAAGCCCAGGATGCGGCTGACGAGCGTCAGCCCTGAGACGGTGCCGAGCTTGCGCAGCATGGCAGAGGATCCTTCGTAGTGAACGGCCATGCCGCAGGGATTTTCACCCGACAGGCGGTTTTCGATTGAAACCACGAGTTCCTTTATCGTTTATACCCGAAAAATTCTATTCCCCGTGAGAAGGTCTCCGATGAGTTTCGACCAGATATTTGTTCTCATGCTTGTCGCGGTGGTTTTCCTGAGCTTTTTCAAGGAGATTTATCCGCCCGAGGTGACGGCGCTTGCGGCCTCGGCGGCGCTTTTGGCGACCGGGATCATCGAGACGCGCGATTTTCTCACGGTGTTCAGTTCCTCGGCGCCGATCACCATCGCGATGATGTTCATCATTTCGGCGGCGCTGGAACGCACCGGGGTGCTGACGATCATCGGCGATGTGTTGAAACGGCAGGCGCGGGGATCGTTCCTGCGGGCCATGCTGTTGATGATGGCGGGCACGATGGGGGCCTCGGCCTTCATGAACAACACGCCCGTGGTGATCCTGCTGACGCCGATCATGATCTCGGTCGCGGCCTCGGTGGGCGTGGCGCCGTCGCGGCTGCTGATCCCGCTATCGTTCTCGGCGATCTTCGGCGGCACGCTGACATTGGTGGGCACCTCGACCAACATCCTGATGAGCGGCGTGGCACAGGAGACCGGGCAGCCGCCGATCACCATGTTCGAGATGACGCTGCCGGGGTTGATCTTTGCCAGTGTGGGCATGCTCTACATGGTCTTTGCAGGCAGGTTCCTGCTGCCTGATCGCGCGTCGCTGTCCGGGCTCCTGGGACACGAGGGCAAGCGTCGGTTTCTGGCCCGCCTGCTAATCCCAAACGGGTCGAAATATGTCGGCAAGCGGCTCTCGGACCTGCCGTTCAACACCGCCGAGACGCGCATTCTGGATGTGGTGCGCGGCGAGGTGTCGATGCGCCGCACGATGAAGGATCTCGTGCTGGAGGTCGGCGACCGGCTGGTTCTGAAGACCGGCACGGGAGAGATACTGGGGCTGAAGGAAAACGGACAGGTCAATTTTCGGGATCGGGACGATCACGATGTCGAACCGGTGACCGCCGATCAGACGATCACAATGGAGGCGAGCGTGGGGCCGAACTCGCATCTGCGGGGTCGGCCGATCAAGGATCTGAAACTGCGCCGGAAATATGGCGTCTACCTCATGGCGGTGCATCGGCAGGAACAGAATATCAGCCAGGAGTTGCAGGATGTGCGCCTGCAATTCGCCGATACATTGCTTCTGGAGGGCCCCCCCGAGGGCTTGCAACGGTTGATGGAGGATGGTGGCATCGTCAACCTGTCTACCCCCACCGAGCGTCCGCAGCGACGGTCCAAGGCCCCTATCGCGATTGCGACGATCTTTGGCGTGATGGGGCTGGCGGCGTTCAATGTCATGCCGATCGCGGGCCTTGCGGTGATCGGGGCGGTGGTGGTGATGATGACCCGCTGCGTTGATCCCGAGGAGGCCTTCGATGCGATTGACTGGCGCATCCTGTTCCTGATCTTCGGGATGCTCGGCCTGTCCATGGGGATGGAGGAAACCGGCACTGCGCGGGTGATCGTCGAGGCGGTGGTTCATGCCGTAGGCGGCATTGGCCCGCTCGCCATCCTGGCGGCCGTCTATGTCCTGACCAGCGCGCTGACCGAGATGGTGTCGAACAACGCGGTCGCGGTGCTGATCGGCCCCATTGTCATCGCACTTGCCGTCGAGTTGGGTTTCGATCCGCGCCCCTTCATCATGGCGGTGATGTTCGCGGCCTCGGCCAGTTTCGCCACCCCCATAGGCTACCAGACCAACACTTTCGTCTATGGGGCGGGGGGCTACAAATTCACCGACTTCCTCAAGGTGGGTCTGCCGTTGAACGTCATCTTCGCCGTGGTCGCGGTGCTCATCATTCCGATCTTCTTTCCGTTTTGAAGCTTGCGGTAAAGGGGGACACGCCATCGGTGACATGGTGTAATGTCAGGTTAGCAGACTAACGGTGTCGGCCTGACCGCTCAGTGCGCGGGCGAGATCGGCGCATTGCAGGCGGATGTCGGGAATCGCGGTGATTTCCCACAGCGCGCCGCGCGCGCAGGGCCCGATGGCAAGAACCCGGCGGGAGGCGACGCCGCCGCGCGCGATCAGCCGGGCGTCAGGTGTGGTGTCGAGCCCCAGACGCAGAGGATCGAGCCGCGCCAGCCCGCGCGCCAGCATGTCCTGGATCACCGGGGCG
>JADQCC010000258.1 GCA_016278295.1 Roseovarius sp.
CGCTGGATTGTGGATCCAGAGGTCCCCTGTTCAAGCCAGGGAGGCGGTACCATCGCGGTTATTCTCCCGTCACCAGCCGATAGACCTGCTGCCCCCGCCAGTGGCCTTTCCAGTGGCCTTTGGCGCGACAGACGAGGTGGAGAGATGTGTCGGTTCGTTCCAGTGCGATGAGATTGCCCCCGGTCGCGGGCCGGGGCGGCGTGCCCGCATGGTCCAGCGGGCGGCGATCGCGCGGCGGGTCAATCCGCCGTGCCTTTACCGGGCGCTGCTGCCGGAATGTGACAAGAAGGCCCTAGTCGCGGATGTTCACCACCTGCCGCAGCGCACCGTTCTCGCGATCATAAATCAGGATGCGCCCGTCATCGGTCACCACCGCGTACCAGCTCTCGCCTTGCGTGAAGGCGGTGGCGCGCGCGTCCTCGGGCAGGGTGATTGCCTTGGGCAGCGGGGGCAGGGCGGGCTGTTCGGGTTCGGACCAGAAGCGGGTGACAAGCAGCCCGACGATCACTAGAAGCCCGAGGATCATCGTGGCGGTCAGAACCGTGACCAGCCGCGCGAGGAATTTCAGCGTGGCCGGGCTCACCGGCTGAGGGCTTTCGGACATGGCGCAGGACCTGCTCGGCTTTGTCATCGGGGCGGCACCGCCCCCCCGCCTTGATAAGGCGCTGGCGCGCGATGTGCCAGAGGCTGCGGCGCTGTCGCGCACGCGGCTCGTCCGGCTGATCGAAGAGGGCGCGGTGCGCGTCAACGGTGCCGTGATCCACGACGCCAAGGCGCGCGTGGCCGAGGGCGACCGCATCGACATCGCCCTGCCGGAGCCGCGCGAGAGCCACATGGAGGCGGAGGCGATCGCGCTTGAAGTCGTATTCGAGGATGACGACCTCATCGTGATCGACAAGCCTGCGGGGCTTGTCGTCCATCCGGCCCCCGGCACGCCGTCGGGCACGCTGGTCAACGCGCTCCTGCACCATTGCGGCGACCGACTGTCGGGTGTCGGCGGTGCCCGTCGCCCGGGCATCGTGCACCGCATCGACAAGGACACCAGCGGTCTGCTGGTCGTGGCCAAGACCGACGCCGCCCATCAGGGGCTTGCCGCGCAGTTTGCCGCCCATTCGGTCGAACGCGCCTATCTCGCCATGATTCACGGTGTCCCCGGTCCGGGCGACCCGCGTCTCGCGGGGTTGGCAGGCGTGCGATTCGAGGCCGACGGGACGCTTGTCATCCGCACCCAGCTTGCCCGCCACCGTACTGACCGGCAGCGGCAGGCGGTGGTGACCAGCGGCGGGCGCCATGCGGTCACGCGCGTGCGGCTGTGCGAGTCGTTCGGTCGGCCACCGGCGGCGTCGCTGGTGGAATGCCGGCTGGAGACCGGGCGTACCCACCAGATCCGCGTGCACATGGCCCATGTGGGCCTCGGGTTGATCGGCGATCCGGTCTATGGCGGGGCGCGGCGTCTTTCCGCGCGCGCGCTGCCCGAGGGTGCAGCCGAGGCGGCGCGCCGTTTTCCCCGGCAGGCGCTGCACGCGGGCAACCTTGGTTTTCTCCACCCGCTCAGCGGTGCGGCCCTGCGGTTTTCTTCGCCGCTGCCCGCCGACATGGCGGCGCTCCTTGCCAGCCTGCGCGGAACGGATGACAGCCGGACAGAATGACGTGATTTTTCGACATATTCGGCGGATTTCGCCGGAAATACCGGGCTGATCCGTTAAGATGATGTGTGTATCGACTTGATCTCGCGGTGCGATAGCCTAGATCAATGTTAACGCTTTATACATCAGGAGGGACACCCGCATGGGCAATTACGCAAATCTGCCGGCCCCGACCCCGGAAGGCGGGCTCAATCGCTACATGCAGGAGATTCGCAAGTTCCCGCTGCTCGAGCCGGAAGAGGAATACATGCTGGCCAAGCGCTGGGTCGAGGAACAGGACACCGAGGCCGCGCATCGCATGGTCACCAGCCACCTGCGGCTGGCGGCCAAGATCGCGATGGGCTATCGCGGCTATGGCCTGCCGCAGGCCGAGGTGATCTCGGAGGCCAATGTCGGTCTCATGCAGGCGGTCAAGCGGTTCGACCCGGAAAAGGGCTTTCGTCTCGCCACCTACGCGATGTGGTGGATCCGTGCCTCGATCCAGGAATATATCCTGCGGTCGTGGAGCCTGGTGAAACTCGGCACTACCTCGGCACAGAAGAAACTGTTCTTCAACCTGCGCAAGGCCAAGGCGCGCATCGGCGCGTTGGAAGAAGGCGATCTGCGCCCCGAGACCGTCAAGAAGATCGCCCACGATCTCGGTGTGACCGAGGACGAGGTGATCTCGATGAACCGTCGCATGGCGGGGTCGGACGCCTCGCTCAACGCCACGGTCGGCTCCGAGGGCGAGGGCACGATGCAATGGCAGGACTGGCTCGAGGACGAGGATGCCGACCAGGCCGGGGCCTACGAGGAACAGGACGAATTGCAGGCCCGGCGCGAATTGCTGGCGCGGGCGATGGACGTGCTCAACGAGCGCGAGCGTGACATCCTGACCCAGCGCCGTCTCAGCGACGAGACGGTGACGCTCGAGGAGTTGAGCACGCAATATGACGTGAGCCGCGAACGCATCCGCCAGATCGAGGTGCGTGCGTTCGAGAAGCTCCAGAAGCGGATGCGCAGCCTTGCGCAGGAAAAGGGGATGCTTCCCGCAAGCTGACCCTTGGCTGACGCGCCGCTCTCCATTAGGAGGGGTCTGGGCAACAAGAGCGTGAGGACATGGGCGGGCCGCGGATCGTGGTACTTCTTGCGATGGTGGCGCTGGCAGCTTGTGCGCCGCGCCCCACGGCCATGCGCGCCGCCCCGGACCCGGCGGCGCAGGTGCAGCCGATCTACGTCGCGACGGGCCTCCGGCTCGATCGCACCGGGCCGCTTTTCGGATATGAACGGTCTCGCGGCCTGCGTTACTTTCGCGGCGACATCTCCGTGCCGCCCACGCACGAGCCGGGCCGCATCGAATGGCCCGACGGCCCGCCTGACGCCGCCACCGACTTCGTTGTCACCGGCACCACGGTGTATGACGGCCCCGCAGAGTTCATCTCGCGGATGCGCGATGGCCCCCGGGGACGCGAGACGCTGCTCTACGTGCACGGCTACAACAACACGCTCTCTGAGGCGATGTACCGGCTGGCCCAGATACGCACCGATTTCGACGTGTCCATGCCGGCCGTGCTGTTTTCGTGGCCGTCGGCGGGCGACCCGCGCGGTTATGTCTATGACCGCGACAGCGTACTCTACGCCCGTGACGACCTGGTGGGGTTGCTCGACAGGCTGACCGCCGGTCCCGGCGCGCGGGTGTTCATCCTCGCCCATTCGATGGGCGCGCAGCTGGTGATGGAGGCGCTGCGCCAACTCGCGATCTCGGGCGACCGGCAGGTGCTCGCGGGGCTGAGCGGCGTTGTGCTGATGTCGCCCGATATCGACCCGGATGTGTTTGCCCGGCAGGCCGAGGCGATCGGCGATCTGCCGCAGCCGTTCTTCATCTTCATTACCCGGGCTGACCGGGCGCTCTCGCTGGCGGGCTTCATCACCGGGCGCAAGCCGCGCCTCGGGGTGATCGACGCCGCCGAAGAGGTTGCGCGTCCCGATGTGCAGGTCATCGACTTTACCGCGCTCGCCACCGGCGATGCCTATAATCACTACGTGCCCGTTACCTCTCCGGCGGCGATCGAGATGCTCAACCGCCTCCTCTCCGAGACTGGCAACTCCGCCGCCGGGGCGCTGGGTGAGCTGACGCTCGATCTGCCCGCTCCCGATGCGGTACCGCGTCTGAAACGTGGGGGTTGACCCGCACTCTCGCGGTGTCAACATGAAAACGGTAGCCGAAAGGAGCGGATCATGGCCGGTGGATGGGCGCGCGACGGCGCGGTGAGCGAACAGATCGAAGCCTCGATTTCAGACGAACTCGCGCGGCTCAAGGCGCGGGCGCAGCCGCAGGGCGAGAGCCGGACCCATTGTGCCGATTGCGACGAGCCGATCCCCGAGGCCCGCCGCACCGCCATCCCGGGCGTCAAGCTGTGCATCGACTGCGCCTCCGATCTTCAGGCGCAGAACCAGCCCCGCGGCGGTATCAACCGGCGCGGATCGAAGGACAGCCAGCTCAAGTGAGGTCGGCCGCGTCGAGATAGGCGCGAACCGCCGTTTGCACATGGCGGAAACGGTCGCCGCCCAGGTGCTTTCCGCCGTACCAGCGGGTCACGATAACGAGGTGATCGCGGATTTCGTCACGCTCGAGCATGCGCAGGATCACATTGCCTGCACCGGTTTCGCCATCATCATTCTTGACCGGGCCGGAGCCGAGTAGAAGACCCCACGTATTATGCGTGGCCTTGAAGAATTTCTTTTGTTTCTTCAGGATTTTGAGGAAGGTCTTGGCCTCTTCCTCCGACGTGCAGGGCGCGCCGGAGACGGCGTATTTGGAGCCGCGATCGGTAAGGATATTGTCCAGCGTCAGCATTGTGGCGTTGTGCGGGGTTTCTGCGGTTTTCACAATCCCCGCGACGGGCATGCTTGTCAGCCTTCCATCGCCTCCAACTCGTCGATCATGCTCTCGATCATCGACAGGCCCTTGTTCCAGAACGCCGGGTCCGAGGCATCGAGGCCGAAGGGGGCGAGCAGATCCTTGTGATGTTTCGAGCCGCCCGCGCGCAGCATCTCGAAATACCTGTCCTCGAACCCGTCGGGATCTTCCTCGTAGACGGCGTAGAGCGCGTTCACCAGCCCGTCGCCGAAGGCATAGGCATAGACGTAGAAGGGCGAGTGCACGAAATGCGGGATATAGGCCCAGAACGTCTCGTACCCGTCCATGAAATCGAATGCCGGCCCGAGGCTTTCCGCCTGCACGCTCATCCACAGCGCGCCGATGTCGTCGGGGGTGAGCTCGCCCTCGCGGCGTGCGGCGTGCAGCTTGCACTCGAAATCGTAGAACGCGATCTGGCGCACCAAGGTGTTGATCATGTCCTCGACCTTGCCAGCAAGCAGCACCTTGCGCTCGGCGTCGGTTTGCGCACCGTCGAGCATCCGGCGGAAGGTCAGCATCTCGCCGAAGACGCTGGCCGTCTCGGCGAGCGTCAACGGAGTCGAGGCCAGAAGCTCGCCCTGTTCCGCGGCGAGCCGCTGATGCACGCCGTGGCCCAGCTCATGGGCGAGGGTCATCACGTCGCGCGGCTTGCCGAGGTAGTTGAGCATCACGTAGGGGTGTGCGTCGGTCACGGTCGGGTGGGCAAAGGCGCCCGGCGCCTTGCCCGGCTTCACGCCCGCGTCGATCCAGCCCTTCTCGAAGAACGGCTCGGCGAGGTCGGCCATGCGCGGATCGAACCCGGCATAGGCTGCCGTCACCGTCGCGCGCGCCTCGTCCCACGGGATGGTGCGCGGCTCGTCCAGCGGCAGCGGTGCGTTGCGGTCCCAGACCTGCATCCGGTCCAGCCCCAGCCATTTGCGCTTGAGCTCGTAATAGCGGTGCGACAGGCGCGGGTAGACCCCCACCACCGCGGCGCGCAGCGCCTCGACCACCTCCGGTTCCACATCGTTCGAGAGGTGCCGCCCGGTCTGCGCCGTGGGCATCCCGCGCCAGCGGTCGAGCACCTCCTTTTCCTTGGTGGTGGTGTTGTGGACGCGGGCGAAGGTGCGCAGGTTCTCGCCCAGCACGCGCGCCAGTTCCCGCGCCGCCGCCTCGCGTTTTGCGCGGTCGTGATCGGTAAGCAGGGTGAGCGTGGCCTCTATCCCCATCTCCTCGCCCTCGACGATGAAGGTGAGCCCCGCGATGGTCTCGTCGAACAGGCGTTCCCACGCGTCGCCCACCACGCCCAGGTCGTGGAGGAATTTCTCCATCTCGTCGGAAAGCTGGTAGGGCTTCATCGCGCGGATGCGGCGCAGCACCGGCGCGTAGCGGGCAAGCCCCGCATTCTCATCATACATCGCCTTCAGCGCGTTCTCGTCGAGCCGGTTGAGCTCCAGCGAGAAGAACACCAGCGGCGTGGTGAAGCGGGTGATCTTTTCCTGGCAGTCGGAGAGGAATTTCGCCCGCGCGGAATCGGTCGTATGCTGGTAGTAGCGCAGCCCGGCAAAGGACATGATGCGCCCCGCTACCCGGCTGATCGCCTCGTCGCGGTGGATGCAGTCGAGCAGGCCGTCAGCATTGAGGTTGGCGAGCTTGCCCTCGTAGTCGGCGGCGAAGTTCGCACATTCCGTTTCCAGCCAGTCCAGATCGCGGGCGAGCTCCGGCGCGTCCGCGCCGCGGTAGAGATCGCTGAGGTCCCAGTCCGGCAGGTGGCCGAGGTCCTTGCCTCCCGAAGAGGTCTCGGCGTCGTGGACGGGAAGGGGAAGCGTGAACATGCGGGAACCTCGTTGTTTTGCTGTCGCCCTGACATAGGCGGGCGGGCAGGCGGCCTCAAGCCTCGATCACCTCTCAGCCATATGGTGCCAGCATCGCCTTGAGGTGGGCGCGGTGTCCGTCGCTGGCGTTATCGGCATGGCCGTGGGTGATGAGCGCGCGTGCGACCGGGCGCCACGGGTCGATGTGGAAATCGCCCGCCGCGCAATAGAAACCGTGGGTGGTGACACGCAAGACCATGACGCGATGATAGGCCGGGCCCCGCCCTTGCACAGCCCCGCCTGCCGTCTATTCTGCACACGGCTGCGCAACAGGAGGGATGACATGCGGTTTGCACGCTTTGGGGATCGGGGGCAGGAGCGCCCCGCCGTGCTCGATGCCGAGGGACGGCTGAGGGACCTGTCGGGCGTGGTGCCCGATCTCGCGGGCGAGGTGCTAGGGGCGCTGCCGCGGCTCAACCCCGAGGCGCTGCCGCTTGTGCCGGGCGCGCCTCGGCTGGGGCCGCCGGTGGGCGGTATCGGCAAGATCGTGGGGATCGGTCTCAACTACAGCGACCATGCCGCCGAGCTCGGGGCCGAACCGCCGACCGAGCCGGTGGTGTTCCTCAAGGCGCTGACCGCGCTGGGCGGCCCCAACGACCCGGTGGTGATGCCGCGCGGTTCGGCCAAGACGGATTGGGAGGTCGAACTCGGCATCGTCATCGGCAGGCGGGCGAAATACGTCGATCAGGCCCGGGCGCTCCGGCATGTCGCCGGCTACACCATCGTCAACGACGTGTCGGAACGCGCGCTGCAACTCGAGGGGTCGGGGCAGTGGACCAAGGGCAAGAGCTGCGACACCTTCGCGCCGGTGGGGCCGTGGCTTGTCACCCCCGACGAGGTGGGCGACGTGCAGGCGCTCGATCTTGCCACCGAGGTGAATGGCGAGCGGATGCAGACCGGCAGCACGTCGCGGATGATCTTCGGCGTGGCCGAGATCGTGTCCTACCTGAGCGGTATCATGACGCTGGAGCCCGGTGACGTGATCGCCACCGGCACGCCGCCCGGCGTGGGCGTGGGCCACAAGCCGCCGCGCTTCCTGTCGGCGGGCGACGAGATGGTGCTGCGCATCACCGGGCTGGGCGAGCAGCGGGTAACGGTGCAGGCGGAGGGGTAGCGGGCAGGGTACATGGCGGACATGAGGGCGCTTGTGGGCGAAGTTGGCCTGAAGGGGACCCTCACAGCTTGGTGCCAATGCGCGGAGTAAAGGCGCGTTCACGCGCCGCCGCGCAGCGCCCGACCGCCCCCCGGGCGGGCGCTTTTGTGACGTCTAACTCCGCACAATTGTTGCAGTATTTGGTGCCATAAAGCGAGGACCACACCCGTTTGAGCGCCCACCCGCGGTCGGGCGCTGCGCGGCTCCTCGACCGTTGTATGGAATGGCAGGAACAGGCAAAGCGCGCTTTTCTCGCAGACGGCGGTGCCTTCTGCGCCTCACGCCGCCGCCGCGCCGTTCCCTGGCCTGTCGTAAAAGTTGCAGATCATCTCGAACAGCCGTGTCTGCACGGCGGGCGTGTCCATAAGCGTTTCGTGCCGCCCGCCCGGAACAATCTCCAGCCGCCCGCCGGGCCAGCGCGCCATGCGATCGTGGATGCGGCCCACATCCACGATTTCCTCGTCGCTGCCCACAATCGTCAGGCAGGGCAGCGCGGGCGAGGGGCGCATCGCCAGCGTCCGCATCTCACGCAGCGCCTCGTGCAGCCAGCGCAGGCTTGGACCGCCGATACCCAGCTCGGGATGCGCCTCGATCTGCCGGGCCATGTAATTCCACATTTCGCGGTCATTGGTGAGCTTGTTGGTCTCGAACGGCTCGCTCAGCACGTAATGCTCGCCCGCGGTGCTTGGCGCATAGACATGGCCAAGCCCAAGCTGCCGCAGCCCCCAGGCCAGCGACCACGCGAAGGCGCGCAGCGCAGGACCCATGTGAATCCCCCACATCGGCCCGGAAAAGACAACGCTCCGCACGTCGAGCCCATCCATCACCGCACGCAGCCCTATGCACCCACCCATCGAATGCGCCAGCAGATGCCAGGGTCGCGGCAGATCGAGCGCGCGTGCCGCCCCGACCACCGCCTCTACATCTTGCTGGTAGTCAGAGAAATGCAGCACGTGCCCGGCCATCGCATCGTCGATCAACCGGTCCGCCAACCCCTGTCCACGCCAGTCCACCGCCAGCGTGGCAAATCCTCGCGATGCGAAATGCCGCGCCGCGCGTCCGTATTTCTCGACATATTCGGTGCGTCCCGGAAAGAGCAGAACCGTGCCCGCCGCCGCCTCGCGGTGCCACAGCCCCACGCGGATGCGCACGCCGTCCCGCGCCTGCAGCCACCACGCGGCCCCATCATCGGGGCCGTTGGCAACCTGCGCGAAAAGCGGGGCCGTCTCCATCAGGCGAGGACGCTGCCGAGCTTCATCGCCATGCCCATGTCGCCATCCACCGACAGCCGCCCCGACATGAACGCGGCGGTGGGGTCGAGATCGCCCGCGAGGATCGATTCGAACGTGTCGGCGTCGGCGCTGAGCGTCACGTCGGTGTCATCATCGGCGGCGCGCGCGCCATCGCTGTCCACCACGATGCTGCCCTCGCCCTCGATCACGAACTTGGCCGCCCCGTCGAATCCGTCGCTGCCAATCTTCTCGTTAAGTGCCTTGACCGCGGCTTCAATCACGTCGCTCATCTGGTTCATCCTTTCACGATTGCGATGACGGGGCTTTCGCTCCCGGCATTCCGCGCTACACTGGCCCCGTTATGAGAGACACGCCTCGATATCTCAACCATACCGTTGCGGCACTGCTTGCGCTGGTCATGTTTTCCTTACCCGCGACTGCCGCCGAGACCCGCCTCGACACGCTGTTTTCGCAGCTTGAGGGTGCCGCGCCGGAAGAGGCGGGTCGCATCGCCTCCGAGATCGAGCTGGAATGGGCAAAATCAGGCTCACCGGCGATGGACCTGCTTCTGCGGCGCGGCAAGGACGCGCTGGAGACGGGTGATACGGAGATGGCGGTGGAGCATCTCAGCGCCGCGATTGACCACGCGCCGGACTTCGCCGAGGCATGGTACATGCGCTCGCTCGCGTTCTTTCAGCAGGAGCGCTATGGCCTCGCGCTCAACGATCTCGCGCAGGTTATTGCCCTGGAGCCGCGCCATTTCAATGCCTTCCTCGGTATGGGGCTGATCTTCGAGGAAACCGGGCGCCCCGCGCTCGCGCGCGAGGCCCTGATGACGGCGCAGACTATACATCCCTATCTCGAGGACGTAAGCGAGGCGCTGAAACGAGTGTCGCGCGCGTTGGGCGGCACCGACCTCTGAGCGACAATCCAGGGCGAAAGAACGGGGGGTGCATGTCCGAGCAGTCGAGAACCGTCGCGGTTCTGGGCCCCACCAATACCGGCAAGACCCATTACGCGATCGAACGGATGCTGGGCTACCGCACCGGCATCATCGGCCTGCCGCTGCGTCTGCTGGCGCGCGAGGTCTATGACCGGATCGTCGCCGTGCGCGGCCCCTCGGTGGTGGCGCTCGTCACCGGCGAGGAGCGCATCGTTCCGCCGCGGGCGCAATACTGGGTTTGCACGGTCGAGGCGATGCCCGAAGGGATGGGGACCGATTTCGTCGCTGTGGACGAGATCCAGCTGTGCGCCGATCCCGAGCGCGGCCACGTCTTTACCGACCGGCTGCTCAGGATGCGCGGCCTGCGCGAGACGCAGTTTCTGGGCAGCCACACCATGCGCCACGTCATTGCCGAGCTGGTGCCGGGGGTGGAGTTTCTCAGCCGCGCGCGCATGTCGCAGCTTGCCTATACTGGTCCACGCAAGGTGTCGCGTCTGCCCGCGCGCAGCGCCATCGTGGGGTTCTCGGTCGAGAATGTCTATGCCATCGCAGAGCTGACCCGGCGGCAGAAGGGCGGCGCGGCGGTGGTGATGGGCGCGCTCAGCCCTCGCACCCGCAACGCGCAGGTCGAACTCTACCAGAACGGCGATGTGGATTACCTGGTGGCGACCGACGCCATCGGCATGGGGCTCAACCTCGATATTGACCACGTCGCCTTTTCCGCGCTGTCGAAATTCGACGGGCGGCGGATGCGCGCGCTGTTCCCGCACGAGCTTGGCCAGATCGCCGGGCGCGCGGGCCGGGGGATGCGCGACGGCAGCTTCGGTGTCACCGGCGAGGCCCCCGACCTGGAACCGGCGCTTGCGGAGGCGATCACCGATCACCGCTTCGCCCCGGTGCGCCGTCTCGAGTGGCGCAACGCGCGGCTGGCCTTCGGCTCGCCCGAGGTTCTCATCGACTCGCTCGAGGCGCGACCGGACCACACCCTGCTTTCTCGCGGGCGCGAGGCAGACGACCTTGCCGCCCTCCGCTCGCTCTCGGAGGTGCCGGACGTGCGCGCCCGCGCCAGCGGCGCGCCCGCCGTGCGGCTGTTGTGGGATGTCTGTCGCATCCCCGACTTTCGCGGCATCAGCGCCTCCGAGCACGCCAGCCTGCTGGAGCGCATATTTTGCGACCTGCACGAGCTTGGCCGCGTGCCCGACGACTGGCTGGCCGCGCAGATCCGGCGCATCGACCGCACCGATGGCGATATCGACACGCTGTCGAAGCGGCTCGCGCATATCCGCACATGGACCTACGTGGCGCAGCGCAAGGGCTGGGTCGATGACGAAACCCATTGGCGCGAGGCGACACGCGCGGTAGAAGACCGCCTGTCGGATGCGCTCCACGGCGCGCTGACCCAGAGATTCGTGGACCGGCGCACATCCGTTTTGATGCGGCGGCTCAAGCAGAAGGAGGCCATGGTGGCCGAAGTGAACGATCAGGGCGCGGTCAGCGTCGAGGGCGAATTCGTCGGGCGGCTCGAAGGGTTCCGCTTCATCCGCGACAAGGCTGCTGCCGGGCAGGAAGCGCGCACGCTGCAACAGGCGAGCCTCGCCGCGCTCGCCCCCCATTTCCACCTCAAGGCGGATCAGTTCTACAACGCGCCCGATACCATGATAGATTTCACCGAGCAGGGCGGGCTGATGTGGGGCAAGGAGGCGGTTGGCAAGCTCACCGCCGGCTCTGATCCGCTCAGGCCGCAGGCCGTGGCCTTTGTCGATGACGAGGCGGGTGCAGAGGTCGCGGCCAAGGTGCAGCGCCGCCTGCAACATTTCATCGACCGCAAGGTTGCCACCCTGTTCGAGCCATTGATGGCGATGAGTCGCGACGAGGCTCTCACGGGCCTTGCGCGCGGCTTCGGCTTTCGGCTGGTCGAGGCGATGGGGGTGCTTCCGCGCGGCGATGTGGCCGAGGAGGTCAAGGCGCTAGACCAGGAGGCGCGGGGTGCGCTGCGCAAGCATGGGGTGCGATTCGGCCAGTTCACCGTGTTTTTGCCCGCCCTGCTAAAGCCCGCACCCACGCGGCTGCGGCTGGTGCTGTGGTCGCTCGGCAATGGGCTCCAGAGTTTTCCCGAGGCGCCACCGCCGGGGCTGGTGACGGTGCCTGCCGACACGGCCGCGCCGCAGGGCTATTTCGCGATGGCGGGCTACCGCGCCGCGGGCGAACGGGCGATTCGCATCGACATGCTGGAGCGGCTCGCCGACATGCTGCGCAGCGCCGATGGGCGCGCCGGGTTCGAGGCGACGGCAGACATGCTGTCGATCACCGGCATGACGCTGGAGCAATTCGCCGGGCTGATGCAGGGGCTGGGCTACCGTGTCGAGCGCGGCGAGCGCGAAAAGGTCAAACCCGTGGATCAGGCCGTGACCGAGGCTCCCGCCGATGCCGCGGCCGCCGCCGAAGAGACCCCGGCAGTGTCCGTCGCCGATACCGTCGAGCAGATCGTGGATGAGGGCGAGGCCCCCATCGCCGCCGAACCGCCGCAGCCCGAGCCCGAAGGGACCGCCGAGATCGCGGAGACCCCCGAGGAAGAGCTCGCCCCCGGCGAAACGCCCGAGGTGGCAGAGCCGGAGATCGAGGTCTATTACACCTTCACCTGGGCGCCGCGCGGCAATCGCGCTCCGAAGGGCGCGCGCAGCAAGCCGCAGGACAAACCCAAGGGCAAGGGCGGTCCCAAGGGGAAACCGCGCGACGAGCGCGCCAAGTCCTTCAGTGCCAGGCCTGAAAAGAAGGATCGAATCGACCCCGACAACCCCTTTGCCGCCGCTCTGATGGGGCTGAAGGACAAGAGCTGAGCGTGGCCCCAGGTGCCGAGCGGACCCGCCTCGACAAGTGGCTCTGGCATGCGCGTTTCTTCAAGACGCGCGGGCTCGCCGCCGGGCAGGTCTCGGGCGGGCATGTCCGTGTCAACGGCACTCGCGCCGCCAAGCCCGCGCAGCAGGTGGGCCCCGGCGATGTGCTTACCTTCGCGCAGGGCGCACAGGTGCGCGTGGTGCGCATCGTCGCCCTCGGCACGCGCCGCGGCCCCGCCGCCGAGGCGCGCACGCTCTACGAGGACATCACGCCGCCTGCGCCGAAGGACGCTGACCCGCCCAACCCGCGCTATGAGGGAAAGGGACGCCCCACCAAGCGCGACCGCCGCAAACTCTTCCCAGATGGGTCCGGCCCGCTTGAATGATCCGGCGCTCTGGACTAGGTCACACCCGAAACGCCGCACACCCGGCAAGAACGTGAGACACCCATGACCTATATCGTCACCGACAACTGCATCGCCTGCAAATACACGGACTGTGTCGAGGTCTGCCCCGTGGACTGTTTCTACGAGGGCGAGAACATGCTGGTGATCCATCCCGACGAATGCATCGACTGCGGCGTGTGCGAGCCCGAGTGCCCCGCCGACGCGATCCGCCCCGATACCGAGCCGGACATGGAGCCGTGGGTCGAGTTCAACCGCAAGTATTCCGAGCAATGGCCGGTCATCGTCACCAAGAAAGACCCCCTGCCCGAAGCCGAGGAGCGCGACGGCGAGACCGGCAAGCTGGACAAGTATTTCTCTGAAACCCCGGGTGAGGGCGGCTGAAGGGGGCGATTCGCAGCACCTTGCGCGGCGGCGCCCCCCGTGCAGCCACGTCATGCGGTTCAAGCATTTGACGAATAACGTCAAAACCACGCCAATCGGCGCACGCTCTTTCATGAGGGCGGTTTTTGTGTTATGTTCCAAGTACCAAAACCAAGATGTGCTTGAAACCGGCTCCACCTCACCTGCTGCCGTGGTGGAAAATCCATGACAAAGGACACATAAACCCGATCCGGGAAGGGTCGTGGCTTGTGCCCTTTTCTGTGTCGGACGGCGCGCTGCAAGGAAAGAACCGTATGTCGAAAGCCAGGAAGACCGAGTTTCGCCCCGATGACTACGTCGTATACCCCGCGCACGGCGTGGGCCAGATCATCTCGATCGAGGAACAGGAAGTTGCGGGCCTCACGCTCGAGCTGTTCGTGATCTCCTTCGAGAAGGACAAGATGACGCTGCGTGTGCCCACCAACAAGGCCACCGAGATCGGGATGCGCAGCCTGTCGAGTCCCGATGTCATCTCCAAGGCGATGACCACGCTCAAGGGTAAGGCGCGGGTCAAGCGGGCGATGTGGTCGCGCCGCGCGCAGGAGTATGAACAGAAGATCAATTCCGGCGATCTCATCGCCATCGCCGAGGTCGTGCGTGACCTGCATCGCAGCGACGATCAGCGCGAGCAGAGCTATTCCGAGCGCCAGCTCTACGAGGCCGCGCTCGAGCGGCTGACCCGCGAGGTCGCGGCGGCGTCCGGCGGTGACGAGGTGCAGGCCGCCCGCCAGGTGGACGAGGTGCTCATCTCGCGCGCCGCCTGAGCGGCATCGCATCAGGTAATCGGCCGCGTCCGTGAGGGCGCGGCCTTTTTCATGGCCGGTGCGTGATCTCAGGGCAGCAGGCACATGAGCGCGGCGATCTCGGCAACCTGCTGCGCGGCGCCGAGGATGTCGCCGGTCTGTCCGCCGATCCTATCCTGGGCCACCCGCGCCACCACCAGCGG
>JADQCC010000108.1 GCA_016278295.1 Roseovarius sp.
GAGGGAAAAGGGTGAGAGGCTGACAACGACCCAAGCGAGGCTCGTTACGGCTGCTTCCTTCCGGATCTGACCGGGTTGGCGAGGTGCCTGCCCGCGCCAACCTCTCGATCCCGGATATAGGCGGGCGCGCGCGGATTCGCAAGGGCGTGCGTGCCGTCGAGCGGCAGGCGCAGGCTCAGGAATCCCCTGTCATCCACTCCGGCCTCCTCGGCACCGAGGGCGGCGATATCGGCCGGGTAGGCGCGCAGCCCCGGGCCGGTGGCGAACAGGACCGAGGTGCCCGGCGGCATGGCGGCGAAGCGCCACGTTTTCCGCGGCGCGGGCGCGACAACGCCGGTCGCGGCGACATGGTCGGCGAGGATATCGCGGATGGGACGCTCGGAGCTGTGAACGAGCGCGTGCCCGGCCAATGCCTCGAATGGGCCGCCGCCCCAAGCGCGGTAGGAATTGGTGGCAATGACGAAGCGGTCCGTGTCGTGCACCGGACGGCCCCGGTGGGTCAGGTCGCGGATGCGCCGCGCACCGGGGGCGGCCAAGGCGCCCGACAGGTCGTAACGTGCCGGTGCGGCGAGGTCTATGGTGTAGCCAAGCCCGTCGATCACGTCGAACACATGGCCCGGGACATTCGCGTTCAGGAGCGGTTGATCCGCCACCCCCGGCGCGATCCGGCTGAAGCAGATCGCCGCGCGTTCGAGCCAGTCGCGCAGCATGGCCCCGGTGACGCACAGGCCGCAAAGCGTGTTGGGAAAACCGTAGAGATCGGCGAGATGGCGCAGGCGCAAGGGGCCTGCGGGAATATCGGTATAGTAGCCCGGCCCGCCGCGTCCGCCGGTCTTGAACGGGGCCGAGGCCGACAGCACCGGCAGCCCGGCATGGGCGCTGCCCCTGAGCGCGGTGACGAGGGCGGCGCGCTGGGCGGCGTTGACAAGCGCGAGGCCGGGATCGTCGCGCGCGAGCGCGAGATAACTGTGCAGCGGCGCGCGGCATTCACCGAGTGGCCGGCGAATCAGCCAGAGCGTATGGGCATGGGCGCGCGCCAGGCTGCGCCCGAGGTGCGGGCAGGTCGCGACCGTACTGGCGGCGTGCAGGGCGGTGCGGTGCCCGGTGACGCGCCAGCCATCGCGGGTATGCGCGAGGTGCAGGTCGATCACCCCGAGATGCGAGGCGGCAAAGCCGGGTTTGACGCAAGGCGTGCCGTGCAGCGTGCCGTTCGTGATGTCGGCCCCCTGGGTCTGGACATGCACGGGGTCGGGAAACCGGCGGTGGCTGTGCCCGGCGATAAGCGCGTCGAGGCCGGGCAGGCGCGCCAGCGCGCGTGCCGCGTTCTCCATCATCGGATGGTCTGGCCCGACGTCGATCCCGGTATGGGCGAGCGCGATCACCACATCCGCCCCGGCGCTTCGGATCGCGGGCAGCCAGGCGCGGGCGGTTTCGACCATGTCGCGCAGCACCAGCCGCCCGTCCAGATGACGATGATCCCAGGTGGCGGCCTGCGGCGGGGTGACGCCGATCACGCCGATACAGCAATCGCGGGGGATCCCGTCGCGGTCCTGCAAGGTGCGGTGCAGGATGATAAAGGGCGGAAGGAACGGGATGTCGTCGCGCGGTGTGGCCCCAGGGGCGCGCACGGCATTGGCGCAAATCACCGGAAACCGGGCCTGTGTCAGCGTGGTTTCGAGCCAGTCGATACCGAAATTGAACTCGTGATTGCCGAGCGTGGCCGCGTCATAGCGCATCTGGTTCATGGCGCGGATCACGGGGTGGCGCCCGCGCCAGCCATGCCCGGGCCGGGCGGTCAGATCGGTGAGCGCCGTGCCTTGCAGGAAGTCGCCGTTGTCGAGCAACAGGCAATTGTCCTCGCCCATCGCCGCGCGCGCCTGACGGACGAGTGTGGCCAGCCGAGCGAGGCCCTGTCCGGCATCCGCTTCGCCGTTGAAATAATCGTATGGCAGGAGGTGGCCGTGTACGTCCGAGGTGGCGAGAATCCGCAGCGTGGTCTCAGGGTGGCCCTGGATTTGTGGGTCGGCGGCTGTGACTGGCTTGAACAATGCGAACATTCTCGTTGGAGGAATAAACGGGGCGCCGAGCCTCTGTATGGCACGGGTGAAGCCCGTTTTATCTTAGGGTGTATAAATAGTTACACAATACCGCAGGGGTTGATTGCGTCGATTTTCCCGGATTCGTGTGAGCGCGTGATCTCCGTGCTTGCCCCCCGGCCCCTGGCGGTGACAGTAAGAAGCCGGGGCAAAGGAGGCAGGGATGCGGTGCGCGGAAGATGTGACATTCGGCGGCTCGGGGTTCGATCGGGCGGATGATCTGCGCGGGGCCAGTGCCACGCTCGACGCGGCGCTGGCGGCTGGCCATGCGCAGGCCGCGGTGCTGTGGCGCGGCAAGCCGCTGCTGGCGGGCGAGGGGCGCGATGGGCTGGCGCTGCTGCGCTGCGATCATCCGGTGCTGGCGCGCTACAAGGTGCCGCCGATCCTGATCGGGCGCGACGACGGCGGCGCGCCGCTGTTTGCCTTCGACATCTCGGCATGGGCGCCGCCGGGTCTCGATCCCGAACAGCTCGACAGTTTTCTCGACGCCACGGAACAGGAGCATCCCGACCTGCCCGACGGCACTGTGTTTGCCGAATTGCGCCGCGTGATGTCCCGGCTCTCGCCGCGCGACGCCGAGATCGCGGCCACCGCCAAGGCGATCTTTGGCTGGCACGAAAGCCACCGTCATTGCGCCCGTTGCGGCGCGAAGAGCCGGATGGTCCGGGCGGGCTGGCAGCGGGCCTGCGATGATTGCGGCGCGCAGCATTTCCCGCGCACCGACCCGGTGGCGATCATGCTGGTGACCCTTGGCAATGCCGTGCTGATGGGGCGTTCGCCCGGCTGGCCGGAGGGGATGTATTCGCTGCTTGCGGGGTTTGTCGAGCCTGGCGAGACGGTCGAGGCCGCGGTGCGCCGCGAGGTCTGGGAGGAGGCGGGCGTGCGCGTGGGCCGGGTGGGCTATCTTGCCAGCCAGCCGTGGCCGTTCCCGGCCTCGCTGATGCTGGGCTGTCGCGGCGAGGCCCTGGGCCGCGAGATTGCCATAGACCCCTACGAGATCGAGGACGCGCGCTGGATGAGCCGCGAGGAAATACTGGCCGCCTTTGCCGGAGAGCACCCGCAGGTGTTGCCCGCCCGCGAGGGCGCGGTGGCGCATTTCCTGCTCAAGAACTGGCTTGCCGACCGGCTCGATTGAGGCGAGACTGTCACGCGGCGCGCGGGAACGGCAGGCGCGTCAAGGGCAGGGTGAGAATGCAGTTCAAGGGCAGGGAAGACATCGAGGCACCGATTGATCAGGTGTTTGCCGAAATCACGGATTTCAAGCGGTTCGAGCGTGGGGCCATGCGTCGCGGCGCGGATGTGCAGCGCACCGACATGATGGCGGAGCCGGGTGTCGGCATGATCTGGCAGTCGCGGTTCAGGCTGCGAGGACGGATGCGCGATCTTTCTCTGCGACTATGCGCGTTCGATCCGCCAAACGGGATCGTTCTCGGGGCCGAGGCGGCCACAGTCGAAGCGCTGATGCGGGTCGAACTCGTGTCTCTGTCGCGCGCGCGCACGCGGCTCAGTGTCGATCTGGGCATTACGCCGCGCAACCTGGCGGGTCGGCTGATGATCCAGTCCATGAAGCTGGCGAAGGGCAACCTGTCCAAGCGGTTCAACCTGCGGCTCGCGGAATACGCGATGGACGTCGAGAATCGCCACAAGCGCACCGCCTGAGCGGACAACTCACTCGGGATAGATACCCCACCAGCGCAGCGTGTGGCGCAGGTGCTCGCGGATTTCGTGCGCCGCGCGGGCCGTGTCGGCGGCGTCGATCGCGTCGAGGATCGCGAGATGCTCGCGCATGGCCGAGGCGACCCGGTCGGCGAGAAACGGCCGCGTGTTCTGGATCACCGCGATCCTGTCGCGGTTCTGGGCATAGAGCCTGCGGGCGAGGGCAGAGCCGAGCCCGGCGGCCAGCGCGTCGTGCAGCGACAGGTCGGTTCGGATCGCGCGCCCTGGCAGATCGGCGGTCATCGCCGCCGCCGCCTCGTCGCGCAGCCGCTCGTGCGCCGCGCGCAGCGCGGCGAGGGGGAAGGGGGCGCCGGTCTCGATGATGCGGCGCGCGCCCTCGCAATCGAACATGGCGCGCAGTTCCAGGCATTCGCGCGTCGTCTCGGGCCCGGCATCCATCACCGTGATCCCGCGCTTGGGCAGGATGGTGAGCAGTCCGCTCGCCTCGGCGCGCTTGACGGCCTCGCGCGTGGCGGCCATCGGCAGGCCGAGTTCCTCGACCAGCATCGGCATCGACAGGAAGCGACCGCTCGACAGCCGCCCATCACGCAGCCGCGCGAGCAGGGCCTGGTGGGCCCGCTCGGTCAGGCCCTCTGCCGCGGTTCCGCGCGGCGAGGACTCGAAAGTGGCGACGTGATTATCTTGCAATTTTTGAAGGTCCTTCTGCGATTCACGTATTACCAATTACTAACATAACATCTAACATTTCAGATGCAATATAACAGGTGCGATCACGGCGGGAGCCCGAAGGACACAACCATCCACATCGCCGCGCGCGACCTTATCAGGGAGTTCAGACATGCAGACCATGACACTCGACGGACAGGTGGCACAGGGGGTCGACGACACGCTCGATCCCGTGGCACCAGAGGACAAGACCTGGGGCTGGTTCGCCATCTTCAACGTCTGGGCCAATGATATCCAATCGCTATTTGGCTATTCGCTGGTGGCGTCGCTGTTCATCTCCTACGGGGTGAGCGGCTGGACCGCGTTTGCCGCGCTCATCTGCGCCGGGCTTTTCGTGATGTTCCTCGTCAATCTCTCGGGCGCGGCGGGCGAGAGATACGGCATTCCCTATCCGGTCTTCGCGCGGGCCAGCATGGGCACGGCGGGGGCGATGCTTCCGGCGGTGCTGCGCTCTACGGTGGCGGTGTTCTGGTACGGCGTGCAGGTGTATTTCGCCTCGACCGCGCTGGCGCTGCTGATACGGTCCGTGACGGGCGTCACCGGCGGGGCCGAAGTGCTGGGCCTGACCGGCATCGACTGGCTCTCGTTCGTGCTGGTCTGGGCGTTTCACATCGTGATTTTCTGGCGCGGAATGAACTGGGTCGAGACCTTCCTCAACGTCGCCGGGCCTTTTGTCTATCTGGTGATGATCGGCCTTCTGGCGGTTCTGTGGGTGAAATCGGACGGCCAGCTTCTGTCGCAGGCGCAGACGATCTTTGCCAATCCCGACGCGACCTGGGCCACGGAATTCAACGGCTTCATCGCGATCATCGGCACGATGGTGGCGTATTTCGCCGCCGTGATGATCAATTTCAGCGATTTCTCGCGCTATGCAAGGGACAAGCGCGCGATGGTGGTCGGCAATCTCGTGGGACTGCCGTTCAACATGATCCTCTTTTCGGCGCTGGCACTGCTGACCACGGCGGGCGCCGCGGTGGTCTATGGCGAGAAGATCATCAACCCGACCGAGATCGTCGGGCGCACTGACAGCGTGCTGTTGGGCGTGATCGCCGCGATCACCTTCTTCGCGGCGACGGTCGGCATCAACCTGGTGGCCAATTTCATCCCGGCGGTGAACGGCATCGCCAGCCTAGCGCCGTCGAAGATCGGGTTTCGCAAGGCGGGGCTCATCACGTCGCTCTTTGCCCTCGTGATCGGCGGGTTCTGGACCAGCTTTATCAGCGAGTTCGGCATCAGCGGTTTCGTCAACACGCTCGGCGCGACGCTGGCCCCGATCTACGGTATCATGATCGTGGATTACTACCTGCTGCGCAAGGAGGCGCTGAAGCGCGACGACCTCTATGACATGGAGGGCGGCATCTACCACTACACCGGCGGCTGGAACCGCAATGCGCTCGTCGCCTTTGCCATCGCGGCGGTGTTTTCGGTGGCGACGGTCTGGGTGCCCGCGCTTGGCCAGCTTTCGGGCTATGCCTGGGTGATCGGGGCGATTCTGGGCGGCATCATCTACTTCGTCCGCTGCCGGGCGTCGCATCTGGTGTGACGCCATCCCTCAAGAATTGCGAAACCCGGCCCGGTGCCGGGTTTCGTGCCTTCAGACGCCGTCGTAGCGCCGCGGGTCGGCTGGATAGACGCCGAGAATGGTGATGTCGGAGGTGAAGTAATCCAGCTCGTCCAGCGCGCGCGCCACGGCGGGCTCGTCCGGGTGCCCCTCGATATCGGCGTAGAACTGTGTCGCCGTGAACGACCCGTTGATCATGTAGCTTTCCAGCTTGGTCATGTTCACGCCATTCGTGGCGAACCCGCCAAGCGCCTTGTAGAGCGCGGCGGGAATGTTGCGCACCTGAAAGACGAAGGTGGTCATCATTCCGTCGTCTCCGCGCGAGGTGAAATCCGGCTCGCGGGCCATCACCAGGAATCGCGTGGTGTTGGTGCTGTGATCCTCGATGTGCTGGGCAATCACGTCGAGCCCGTAAATCTCGCCCGCCAGTTCGCTGGCCAGCGCCGCCATCGAGGGATCCCCCGCTTCGGCGACGTGGCGGGCCGATCCGGCGGTGTCGGCGCCGTTCACGCGGTGAATGCCGTGGCGTTCGAGAAACGCGCGGCACTGGCCCAGAAGCATTGTGTGGCTCATCGCGCTCTCGATCTGGTCGAGCCGCACGCCGGGCAGCGCGAGCAGGTTGATGTGCACCCGCACAAAGGCCTCGCCGACGATGTGCAGCCCCGATTCCGGCAGCAGGTGGTGGATATCGGCCACGCGCCCGAAGGTGGAATTTTCCACCGGGACCATGGCAAGGCGCGCGGTGCCCTCGCGCACCGCCGCGATCGTATCCTCGAAGGTGCGGCAGGGCAGCACCTCCATATCGGGATAGGTCTCGTGGCAGGCTTGATGCGAATAGGCACCAAGCTCCCCCTGAAAGGCGATGCGGTCGGTCATCGTGAAACCCTGTCCCTCGTGAGGCCCCTGTCGGGCGTTTGGTCGCGGAAACTATACCTTGCGAAGCGGTAGGGGAAGCGGATAGATACCCGCGCAAGCGACAGATCTAACGGAAGCGAGCCAATGTTCGACACGATGACACTGACAAAGGCCACGGGTGCGGTTTGCGGATCCCTTCTGGTCTTCTTGCTGGGAGGCTGGGCAGCCGAGAGCATGTATTCGATGGGGGGCGGTCACGGCGAGGAGCAGGTGCAGGGCTACGTCATCGATACCGGAGAGGAAGGCGAGAGCGAGAAACCGGCCGACAAGGGCCCTGATCTCGCGGCGCTGTTCGCCGAGGCCGATGCCAGCAAGGGCGAGCGCGTGTTCAACAAGTGCAAGGCCTGCCACCAGGTCGAGAAGGGGGCCAACGGTGTCGGCCCGTATCTCTACGGTGTGGTCGGTCGTAAGGTCGATTCTGTTGAAGGGTTTGCCTATTCCGGCGCTCTGGAAAAGGCGGCCGATGTCTGGACCGCGGAGAACCTGTTTGCCTTTCTCGAAAATCCGGCGGGCTATGCGCCGGGCACCGCCATGGGCTTTGCCGGTCTGAGCAAGCCGGAGGATCGCGCCAACGTCATCGCCTATCTCGATGGCACCGACGGCACCGACGATATCGTGATCGAGGCTGCCGCCGAAAAGGCACCGGCTGAAAAAGCGCCTGCCGAGGAAGGCACCGCGGAAAAGGCACCCGCCGAGGAAGCA
This sequence comes from Roseovarius sp., assembly GCA_016278295.1. Lineage (GTDB taxonomy): Bacteria > Pseudomonadota > Alphaproteobacteria > Rhodobacterales > Rhodobacteraceae > Roseovarius. The sequence continues at coordinate 7,678 of JADQCC010000108.1, forward strand.
CCCGCCGAAAAGGCCCCTGCCGAGGAAGGCACCGCGGAAAAGGCCCCTGCCGAGGAAGCACCCGCCGAAAAGGCCCCTGCTGAAGAAGCACCCGCCGACGAGGCCGCTGGCAAGAGCGGCTTTGCCGAGATGGTCGCTTCTGCGGATGTCGCCGCGGGCGAGAAGATCTTTCGCCGCTGCGCAGCCTGTCACGCGGTCGAGGACGGCAAGAACAAGGTCGGCCCGCACCTCTTCGGTGTCGTGAGCCGCGATATCGCCAGCGTCGAGGGGTTCAGCTATTCCGACGCGCTCAAGGGGCTCGAGGGCAACTGGACCGTGGACAAGCTGAGCGCGTGGCTGGAGAACCCGCGCGAGTTCGCTCCGGGTAACCGGATGGGCTTTCCCGGCCTCAAGGACGAACAGGATCGCGCCAACGTGATCGGCTATCTGCAAAGCGTCTCGAACTGAGACGAGGCGCCTGGAATTGGGGCCGCCGTCCGGCAGGGCGGCGGCCCTTTGCATGTGCGTGCCCCTTCTGCGCTTGAACACGGCGCGGCTGGCCCCTAGCTTGCCGTTGAAACGCGCGGGAAACGGCGCGGACCGACAGGAGGATACCATGAACGCCATGCCGCCGCGCGCAGGCGCGCCGATCAGCCGCCGCCTTGCCCTGAAGGGGCTCGGGGCGTTGATGGCCGGGAGTGCCCTGCATTTGACCGGCCCGGGACGGGCGCGCGCGGCCGAGGAAGAGATCATCCGCGCGCATGGTTATTCCTTCTTCGGCAACCTGAAATATCCAGCCGATTACCCGCATTTCGACTATGTGAACCCCGACGCGCCCAAGGGAGGCGAGATTTCGCTCTACGCCCCCGGCACGTTCGATTCGATGAACCCGTATTCGCGCAAGGGCCGCGCCGGGCGGCTGTCGTGGATGGTCTATGAAAGCCTGCTGGGCGGATCGGAGGCCACCGGCGAGCCGCTGCCCGGGGATCGTTACAACGAGGGCTATGGCCTGCTGGCCGAGAGCCTCGAATACGACCGCGGCAAGACATGGGTCATCTTTCACATGCGACCCGAGGCGCGCTTTGCCGATGGCACGCCGGTGACGGCGCATGACGTGGTGTTCTCGCACAACCTGTTTCTCGACCAGGGGCTGCGCTCTTACGCCGAAGCGGTGCGGCGGCGGGTGCCGGGGGCCGAGGCGCTCGACGATCAAACGGTGCGGTTCGAATTCGCCGAGGGCATTTCGCGGCGCTCGCTCATCGACCAGGTGGGCGGCACGCCGGTCTTTCCGCGCGCATGGTACGAGGAGACGGGCGCGCGCCTGGACGAGCCGCGGCTGGAGGCCGCGCCGGGATCTGGCCCCTACCAGGTCGAGAGTTCCGAGGTGAACCGCAGCATTACTTACGCGCGCAACCCCGATTACTGGGGCTGGCACCTGCCGATCAACAAGGGCCGCCACAATTTCGACCGTATCCGTATCGAGTATTTCGCCGACGACAACGCCGCCTTCGAAGCATTCAAGGCGGGCATCTACACTTTCCGCCCCGAGGGCAATTCCAAGACATGGGCCACCGGTTACGATTTTCCGGCGGTCAGGAAGGGCCATGTCGTCAAGGCCGAACTGCCCGACGGGCTGCCGCCGACGCCCGCGGGCTTCGTGTTCAACCTCGGGCGCGAGGTGCTCAAGGACAAGCGCGTGCGCCGCGCCATCGCGCTGGGCTACAATTTCGAATGGACCAACCAGTCGCTGCAATACGGGCTGTTCAAACAGCGCCATTCCTTCGTGCAGGATACGCCGTTGCAGGCCGAGGGCGTGCCCGAAGGGGCGGAGCTGGAGCTGCTCAAGTCGCTGGGCGACCTGGTGCCGCAGGAGATGCTGACCGAACCGGCGGTGCGGGCGCATTCCTCCGATCCCGACCGGCTCAACGACCGGCGCAACCTGCGCCGCGCGATGCGGCTTCTGGACGAGGCGGGTTGGCCGGTGGGCGACGACGGCAAGCGGCGCAATGCCGAGGGCAAGTTGCTCAGCATCGAGATCCCGATCTCGGCTTCGGGCTCGGCCACCATGTCGGCGGTGGTCGAAAGCTTCGTGTCGAACCTGCAACTCATGGGGATCGACGCGCGATTCGACAAGATCGACGCCGCGCAATACACCGCCCGCGAGCGCGACCGCGATTACGACATCGTCTATGACAGCTATATCCCGTTCCTCGAGGCCGGCACCGGCCTGCGCCAGCGATACGGCTCGCGCGAGGCGGAATTCAGCCTGTTCAACCCGGCGGGGCTGGCAAGCCCGCTGGTGGACGCGTTGATCGACGAGGCGCTGGAATCGACCACGAAAGAGGAACAGGATGTGGCGCTGATGGCGCTCGACCGGGCGCTGCGCTACGAGTTCTTTATGATCCCGACCTGGTATCTCGACAAGAGCTGGGTCGCCTACTGGGATATGTACGACTATCCCAAGCCGCTGCCGCGCTACGCCACGGGCGTGCTCGATTTCTGGTGGTATGACGAGGAAAAGGCTGCGGCGCTGCGGGCGGCGGGCGCGCTTTGATGCCGGTCGTTGTTGCCATGAGGGGCGTCTGAGATGGGCGCCTATATCCTGCGGCGGCTGTTGCTGATCGTGCCGACGCTATTCGGCATCATGGTGATCAATTTCGCGCTGGTGCAGTTCGTCCCCGGCGGCCCGGTCGAGCAGATGATCGCGCAGATGCAGGGGCAGGGCGACGTTTTCGAGAGTTTCGCCGGGTCAGGGAGCGATACCGGGCAGGACCTGTCGGGCGGGGGCAACGACCAGTATCTGGGCGCGCGCGGCCTGCCGCCCGAGTTGATAGCCGAGCTTGAGGAACAGTTCGGCCTCGACAAGCCGCCGCTGGAGCGGTTCTTCAACATGATGTGGAACTACATGCGTTTCGATTTCGGCGAGAGCTACTTTCGCAAGGTGGAGGTGCTCGACCTCGTGCTGGAGAAGATGCCGGTGTCGATCTCGCTGGGGCTATGGTCCACCCTGATCGCCTATATCGTGTCGATCCCGCTGGGCGTGGCCAAGGCGGTGCGCGACGGCTCGCGCTTCGACACCTGGACCTCCGGTGTCATCATCGTGGCCTACGCGATTCCGGCCTTCCTGTTCGCGATCATGCTGCTGGTGTTGTTTGCCGGGGGCAGCTATTTCCAACTCTTCCCGCTCAGGGGGCTGACCTCGGACAATTTCGAACAGTTGAGTCTTCTCGGCAAGATCGTCGATTACCTGTGGCACATCGCCCTGCCGGTTCTTGCCTCGACCATCTCGGCATTCGCCACGCTGACGCTGCTGACCAAGAACAGCTTTCTCGACGAGATCAAGAAACACTACGTCATGACCGCGCGGGCCAAGGGGCTGGGCGAGAAGCGCGTGCTCTATGGCCACGTGTTCCGCAACGCCATGCTGATCGTGATCGCGGGGTTCCCGGCGGTGTTCATCGGTGTTTTCTTTGGCGGATCGGTGCTGATCGAGACGATTTTCAGCCTCGACGGGCTGGGGCGGCTCGGGTTCGAGGCGGCGGTGGGGCGCGACTACCCGGTGATGTTCGGCACGCTGTTCCTGTTCGGTCTCATCGGGCTTCTGGTGGGGCTGCTGAGCGATCTGATGTATGTGCTGGTCGATCCGAGGATCGACTTCGAGAAGCGGGAGGGCTGAGGATGGATGGCGCATCATGGGGGCGCTGCCCCCGCCGCGCCTTTGGCGCGACTCCCCCGGAATATTTCCGGCAAGATGAAGGAGGGGCACGGTGATCCGGCTGTCGCCGCTCAATCAACGCCGCTGGCGGAATTTCCGGCGCAACGGGCGTGCGTTCTGGTCGCTGGTGATCTTTTCGGTGATCTTCGCGATCACGCTCTGTGCCGAGTTCGTGGCCAATGACAAACCGATTCTCGTGCAGTATCGCGGCGCGTATTACATGCCGATCTTTCGTTTCTATCCCGAGACGGCATTCGGCGGCGATTTTCGGACCGAGGCGATCTATCGCGACCCGGAGGTGCAGTGCCTGATCGCGAGCGGCGGGCTCGACGCCTGTTTCGACGACCCGGAGGGGGTGATGGCGGACGCGCAGGATGGCGTTGTCGCCGGCGACGAGATCGTGAAGGGCTGGTCGATCTGGCCACCCATCCCCTATAGCTATGATACGATCGTGGATCGCGACGGCGCGGCGCCGCTGCCGCCCAACGAGCAGAATTGGCTGGGCACCGACGACACCAAGCGCGACGTGCTGGCGCGGGTGCTCTATGGCTTCAGGCTGTCGGTGATGTTCACGCTGATCGTGACGTTCCTGTCCTCGGTCATTGGCATCTTTGCCGGCGCGGTGCAGGGCTATTTCGGCGGCAAGACCGATCTGTTCTTTCAGCGGATCATCGAGATATGGGCCTCGACCCCGCAGCTATACGTCATCATCATCCTGTTCGCGATCCTGCCGCGAAGTTTCTGGCTGCTGGTCATCATCACCGTGCTGTTCGGCTGGATGGCGCTGGTCGGCGTGGTGCGCGCCGAGTTCCTGCGCGCGCGCAACCTCGAATACGTGCGCGCGGCCAAGGCATTGGGGGTGGGTAACATCACCATCATGTTCCGCCACATGCTGCCCAACGCGATGGTGGCGACACTGACGATGCTGCCCTTTGTCATCACCGGGACGATCTCGCTCTTGGCGGGGCTTGATTTCCTTGGCTTCGGGCTGCCCTCTTCGGCGCCCAGCCTCGGCGAGCTGACGTTGCAGGCCAAGCAGAACCTGCAGGCGCCTTGGCTTGCCTTCACCGCGTTCTTTGCCTTTGCAATAATGCTGTCGCTGCTCGTTTTCATCTTTGAGGGCGTGCGCGACGCGTTCGATCCCAGAAAGACCTTTCAATGAGCGTGCTGGAGGTTCGCAACCTGGCCGTCGGGTTCCGGCAGGACGGGCAGGTGGTGCCCGCCGTGCGCGGCGTGTCCTTTGACGTGGACCGGGGCGAGACGGTTGCGATCGTGGGCGAGAGCGGCTCGGGCAAGTCTGTTACCGCGCTGTCCACGGTTTCGCTGCTGGGATCATCGGCGGAGGTGACGGGCAGCGTTACCTATGATGGCCAGGAGATGATCGGCGCGGATGAGCGGCGCCTGCGGCAGGTACGCGGCAACGATATCAGCTTTATCTTCCAGGAGCCGATGACCAGCCTCAACCCCCTGCACACGCTGGAAAAACAGTTGCGAGAGAGCCTGGAGCTGCACCAGGGGCTGACCGGCACCGCGGCGCGCGCGCGCATCGTGGATCTGCTGGAGCGGGTCGGTATCCGCGAGGCGGCGAGCCGTCTGGGGGCCTATCCGCATCAATTGTCGGGCGGGCAGCGGCAGCGCGTGATGATCGCGATGGCGCTTGCCAACAAGCCCGACATCCTGATCGCGGACGAGCCGACGACGGCGCTCGACGTGACCATCCAGGCGCAGATTCTCGAACTGCTGGCCAACCTCAAGCGCGACGAGGGGATGGGTCTTTTGTTCATCACCCATGACCTCGGCATCGTGCGGCGCATCGCCGACCGGGTCTGCGTGATGAAGGATGGCGAGATCGTCGAGGCGGGGTCGCTCGAACAGGTCTTTGACGCGCCGCAGCACCCCTATACCCGCAAGCTGCTGGGCGCGCAGGCGGTGGGCGTGCCCGCGCCGGTGCCCGAGGGCGCGCAGGTGGTGGCCGAGACCGATGCCTTGCGCGTCTGGTTCCCGATCCAGAAGGGCTTTCTCAAGCGGACCGTGGGCCATGTGAAAGCCGTGAATGACGCCACTCTAAGCGTGCGCGCGGGCGAGACGCTGGGGATCGTGGGCGAATCGGGGTCGGGCAAGACCACGCTCGCGCTGGCGATCATGCGACTCATTGCCTCCGAAGGCGGCATCCGCTTTGCCGGCGAGGACGTGCATCGCTGGTCCACGAAGCAATTGCGCAAACGCCGGGCTGAAATGCAGATCGTGTTCCAGGATCCGTTCGGCAGCCTCAGCCCACGGATGAGCTGTGCGCAGATCATTGCCGAGGGGCTGGGCGTGCACGGCAACCCCGGAGGACGGCCAGAGCGGGAGCTGGTGGCCGAGGTGATGGCCGAGGTGGGGCTCGACCCGGTGGCGATGGACCGCTACCCGCACGAGTTCTCTGGCGGGCAACGCCAAAGGATCGCGATCGCGCGGGCCATGATCCTGCGGCCGAAACTGGTGGTGTTGGACGAACCGACCAGTGCGCTCGACATGACGGTGCAGGTGCAGATCGTGGACCTGCTGCGCGATCTTCAGGTGAAATACGGGCTGGCCTATCTGTTCATAAGCCATGATCTCGCGGTCGTGCGCGCGATGAGCCACCGGGTTCTGGTGATGAAGGAGGGCGACGTGGTCGAGGCGGGCACAGCCGAGGCGCTCTTTACCGAACCGCGTACCGAGTATGCGCGTACGCTGCTGGCGGCGTCGCTGGAAGGGCGCCTCCAGGGTGGGGTGCAGGACTCTTCGGGGATCGGCTGACGCGTCACGTTGAACCGGGTGGCCGCCTCACGACGGGGGCGCACGCATCAGCCCGGCGAGTGATGCCACCTCCTGCCCCAGCGCCGCGGCCTCTGCCGAGTCGGCGGCGCGCAAGCGCACGTCGTCCGGCTTGTTCTGGCCCAGCTTCCAGGTGCCTGCGATCTCG
>JADQCC010000062.1 GCA_016278295.1 Roseovarius sp.
CGACGCGGCGGGGCTGACACTCGCGCCCTCGACGGCGGCGCAGGTGCTGGCGCTGCGTGGCCTGCTGGAGACCGGCGGCGCGCCGGTGGCCGCTGCGGCGGACGGCCCGGCGCTGGAGGCGGAATTCGACGCGCTGCTGGGCGATTTCGTGGCGATGCGCGCGGCCGAGGGCGCGGCGCTCGACCGGGTGATCGCGGATCAGCTCGACCGCATCGCGGCGCTGGTGACACAGGCCGAGGACACGCTGGGCGCGCGCGCCGGGGGCATCGCCGAGGCGCATCATACGGCGCTGGCGCGGATCACCGGGCAGGCCGGGCAGGTGCCGCCAGAGCGCATCGCGCAGGAGCTGGCGCTGGTGGCCGTGCGGCTCGACGTGACCGAGGAGATCGACCGGCTGCGCGCCCATGTGGCGGCGGCGCGCGAATTGCTGGCGCAGGGCTCGCCGGTGGGGCGCAAGTTGGATTTCCTGGCGCAGGAATTCATGCGCGAGGCCAACACGCTGTGCTCGAAGGCGCAGAACGGGGCGCTGACGGCGGTGGGGCTCGATCTGAAGACGGTGATCGACCAGATGCGCGAGCAGATCCAGAACGTGGAATGAGCGGAGAGGGCGGATGAGTATTTTTGGAAAGATGAAGCGGGTGGCCGCGCGATGAGCGAGCGGCGCGGGCTTCTCATCATCCTGTCCTCGCCCTCGGGCGCGGGCAAGTCGACGCTGTCGCAGCGGCTTTTGCACTGGGATCCGACGCTGAGCTTTTCGGTATCGGCCACCACCCGCGCGCCGCGGGCGGGCGAGGAGGACGGGCGCGACTATCATTTCCTGTCGGAGGAGGATTTCAAGCGGCAGGTCACGGCGGGCGGGATGCTGGAGCACGCGCATGTCTTCGGCAATTTCTACGGCTCGCCGCGCGGCCCGGTGCAGGCATCGATTGACGCGGGAAACGACGTGCTGTTCGACATCGACTGGCAGGGTGCGCAGCAGATCCGCAACTCGGCGCTTGGCGGGCACACGCTGTCGATCTTTCTGCTGCCGCCCTCGATCCACGAGCTGCACCGCAGGCTGCAGGCGCGCGGCAAGGACGCGCCCGAGGTGATCGCGCGGCGGATGCAGAAGAGCTGGGACGAGATCAGCCATTGGGACAGCTACGATTTCGTGCTGGTCAATGACGATCTCGACACCGCCGAGGCGCGGCTCAGGACCATTATCGAGGCAACCCGCCTGCGCCGCACGCAACAGCCCTGGCTGACCGATCACGTGCGGCGGCTGCAAACCGAATTCGAGGAGACGCTATGACGCTCTATGCACTGGACGGTGTCGCGCCCGAGGTGGCGGACGACACCTGGATCGCGCCCGATGCCAACGTGATCGGCCGCGTGGTGATCGAGGCGGGGGCGTCGGTCTGGTTCGGCTGCACGCTGCGGGGCGATAACGAGGAAATCCGTGTGGGTAGGGGCAGCAACGTGCAGGAAAACTGCGTGATGCACACCGACATGGGCTATCCGCTCACGATCGGGGCGGGCTGTACCATCGGGCACAAGGCGATGCTGCACGGCTGCACCATCGCCGAGAACAGCCTGATCGGTATGGGGGCCACCGTGCTCAACGGTGCGCGGATCGGGCGCGATTGCCTGATCGGGGCGGGCGCGCTGGTGACGGAAGGCAAGGAAATCCCCGATGGCAGCCTGGTGGTGGGGGCGCCGGGGCGGGTGGTGCGCGGCCTCGATGCCGACGCCATCGCCGGGCTGCGCGCGAGTGCCGTGCATTACCAGGAGCGGATGCGCCGCTTTCGCGCCGGGCTGCGGGAGGTCTGAGCGGGGATGGAGGGCATCGTCTCGCTGCTCGCGGGGGTGCCGTTCGCGGCGGTGCTCGTGGGGCCCGACGCCCGCATTCTTGCGGCCAACGCGGCGGCGCGCGAGATGCTGGGGCAGGCCATAGAGGGGCGGCATTTCCTCACCGCCATGCGTCAGCCCGACCTGCGCGCGGCGATCGAGGCCACCGCCGGCGACGGCACGGTGCGGAGCATTACCTACCAGGCGGCAAAGGACGGGCGCGACAGCACCTTTCGCGCCCATGTGGCGGCGGTGACGGTCGAGGAGGGCGCGGCACCGGGCGTTCTGGTGTCGTTCGAGGATCTGACCGAGCGCGAGCAGGCGGCGCAGATGCGGCGCGATTTCGTCGCCAATGTGAGCCACGAATTGCGCACGCCGCTGACCTCGCTCATGGGTTTTATCGAGACGTTGCAGGGGCCTGCGCGCCGCGACGAGGCCGCGATGGACAGGTTTCTGGGGATCATGGCGCGCGAGGCGGCGCGGATGGAACGGCTGGTCCATGACCTGTTGTCGCTGAGCCGGGTCGAGGGCGAGGAACGGGTGCGCCCGCGCGAGCCGGTGGACCTCGCGGGCGTGATGGGCACGGTGGTGACCATGCTGCGGCCGCTGGCGCGCGAGCGGGGCTGCGCGCTGCGTTTCGAGCCGGGAGAGGCGTGCCTCGTGCCGGGCAATGCCGATCAGCTTCAGCAGGTGTTTACCAACCTCGTCGAGAACGCGATCAAGTATGGCGGGGACGACAACGAGGTGGAGATCACGCTCGCGCCGCATCCCAACGATGTGACGCTGCGGGTGCCCGCCATCGCCGCGACGGTGCGCGACCGCGGCCCCGGCATCGACCCGCTGCACATCCCGCGCCTGACCGAGCGGTTCTATCGCGTGGACACCCACCGCTCTCGCGAGATGGGGGGCACCGGGCTGGGCCTTGCCATCGTCAAGCACATCGTCAACCGCCATCGCGGGCGGCTGCGCATCGCGTCGGAACCGGGGCAGGGCAGCACGTTTTCCGTGATCCTGCCGCGCTGGACCGGGTGACGGGCGGGCATGGCGCCCGGCGCCGCATGATGTCATAATTCTGTTGCAAAAGTTTAGCATTCCTGTTGTCCAAGCCAGCTAGCACGGGCACCGAGCCGCGCGTGACCGCGCAACCCACATCACCCCCGGGGCCCATCACGGGCGGGGCCCGGCGGAGGAGAGACAGAGACCATGAACGAAAAACATATCGTTTCCTCGTTTGACCGCGATCTGGAGGCCATCCAGGCGCAGATCATGAAGATGGGCGGGATGGTCGAGCGGGCCATCGCGGATGCGGCGCGGTCGCTGGAGACCCGCGACGAGGAGCTTGCCGAGGAGGTGCGCCGCGCCGACGCGGCGATCGACGCGCTGGAAGAGAAGATCAACGAGGAGGCCGCGCTTTTGATCGCGCGGCGCGCGCCCGCGGCGAGCGACCTGCGGCTGGTGCTGACCGTCATCAAGATTTCCGCCAGCCTCGAACGGATCGGCGATTATGCCAAGAACATCGCCAAGCGCACCGCCGTGCTGACCTCGATGACGCAGGTCAACGGCTCTCCGGCGGCGCTGCGGCGGATGGCGCGCGAGGTCGAGGAGATGCTGCGCGACGTGCTCGACGCCTATATCCAGCGCGATGCCGGGGTGGCCGAGGACGTGATCGCGCGCGACGAGGACGTGGACCAGATGTACAACGCCATCTTCCGCGAGTTCCTGACCTTCATGATGGAGGATGCGCGCAACATCACGCCCTGCATGCACCTGCATTTCATCGCCAAGAACACCGAGCGGATGGGCGATCTCGTCACCTCGGTGGCCGAGCAGGTGATCTATCTCGTGACCGGCGAGATGCCCGACGAGCCGCGCCCCAAGGGCGACAAGACCTCGACCGACCCTTCGATCTCTCCGGTGTCGTGAGGGGAGGACCGGGCCATGTCCACCGAACAACCCACCGTGCTGCTGGTCGAGGATGAGCCGGCGCAGCGCGAGGTTCTGGGCTACAACCTGGAGGCCGACGGCTTTCGCGTGGTGACCGCCGGGAATGGCGAAGAGGCGCTGATGATGGTGGCCGAGGCGCCGCCGGATATCATCGTGCTCGACTGGATGATGCCCAATGTCTCGGGGATCGAGGTGTGCCGGCAGCTCAAGACCCGGTCGGAGACGCGGGGCATCCCGATCATCATGCTGTCGGCGCGTTCGGAAGAGGTGGACCGGGTGCGCGGGCTCGAGACCGGGGCGGATGATTATGTCATCAAGCCCTATTCGCTGGTCGAGCTGATGGCGCGGGTGCGCGCGCAGCTGCGCCGGACGCGGCCCGCGAGCATCGGCGAACGGCTGGAATACGAGGATATCGTGCTCGACGCCGAGACCCACCGGGTGACGCGCAGCGAGAAGCCATTGAAGCTCGGCCCGACCGAGTTTCGCCTGCTCGCCACATTCATGGAAAAGCCGGGGCGCGTGTGGTCGCGCGAGCAGTTGCTCGACCGGGTCTGGGGGCGCGACATCTACGTCGATACGCGCACCGTGGACGTGCATATCGGGCGGCTGCGCAAGGCATTGTGCCAGCATGGCGGCGACGATCCGCTGCGCACGGTGCGCGGCGCGGGCTACGCGCTCGGCTGATCGCGGTCAGCGCGGCAGCCCGTCCTCGTCATCCGCCTGACCGGCGAGCCAGTCGCGGAACGCCGTGAGGGCGGCATCCTGCGCGCGGCGCTCGGGCCAGACGAGGTAATAGGCCCCGCGCATGGTGACCGGCCCGCCGCAGAGCGGCACGAGCCGGCCGGTGGCCAGCTCTTGTTCCACGAGGTAATCGGGCAGGAGCGCCACCCCCATCCCGTGCAGCGCCATCTGCATGATTGTTGCGAACTGGTCATGTATGGTGCCGCCGATGGGCGCGCCGGTGACGCCGTTTGCCGCAAACCAGTCGGCCCAGGCGTCGGGGCGCGTCCCGATATGAAGGAGCGGCAGGCGCAGCAGGTCGCGCGGGCCGCGGACGGGGCGTTGACGTGCAAGGAACTCTGGCGTGGCGACCGCCACCATCGCCTCGTGCCGGAGCCGCAGAGCGCCCGTTCCCGGCCAATCCGGTTGTCCGAAATGCAGTGCGGCATCAAAAGGTTCCGAGGCGAAGTTAAACTTGTCAAGTCGGGTGGAGAGGTTGATCGTCACCTCCGGGTGGCGATGCGCGAAATCCGGCAGGCGCGGCACCAGCCAACGCATCCCGAAGGTGGGCAGGATCGCGAGGCTGAGCGTGCCGCCCGCCGCGTTCACCGATAGCCGCATCGTCGCCTGCGCGACCTGTTCCAGCGCGCCGCGCACGCGGGCGGCATAGTCGGCGGCTTCGGGCGTCAGGCGCACGCCGCGCCCCTCACGCGTCAGGATCGGGTGGCCGATGAAGTCTTCCAGCGTTTTCAATTGCCTGCTGACCGCGCTCTGCGTCAGAGACAGCTCCGCGGCCGCCGCTGTGGCGCTGCCCAGACGGTCGAGCGCCTCCAGCGCGCGCAAGGACGCGATGGAGGGCAGGCTACGGCGGGGGAGGGGCATGGCACTACTCTTTCTTGCGAAAAACTCATGGGTTCATGTAAAATTATCGGTATTCGCCCGTGTTTGACCAGTCTATCCTTGCAGTGGCCTGACCGAAATGTTGAGGATGTCGCCATGAATGCCCCCACCACCCCGCTCCGTGCCAAGGACGCGCCCGATCTGGGCCGTTTCGAGTGGTCCGATCCGCTGCGGCTCGACGATCAGCTCTCTGAAGAGGAGCGCATGATCGTCGCCAGCGCCCGCGATTTCGCGCAAGGTACGCTGCAACCTCGCGTCATCGACGCCTATCGCGAAGAACGGGTGGAGCCGGAGATTTTCCGGGAGATGGGAGAGATGGGCCTGCTGGGCACCACGATCCCCGAGGAATATGGCGGGCTGGGCGCGAATTACGTGAGCTATGGCCTCGTCGCGCGCGAGATCGAGCGCGTCGATTCGGGCTATCGGTCGATGATGAGCGTGCAGAGCTCGCTGGTGATGTACCCGATCTACGCCTATGGCAGCGAGGACCAGCGCCGCAAGTACCTGCCGGGGCTGGCGAGCGGCGAGTTGATCGGCTGTTTCGGCCTGACCGAGCCGGACGCGGGCAGCGATCCGGCGGCGATGAAGACCCGCGCCGAAAAGACCGATGGCGGCTATCGCCTGACCGGCACCAAGATGTGGATTTCCAACAGCCCGATCGCCGATGTGTTTGTCGTCTGGGCGAAATCCGACGCCCATGACGGGCGCATCCGCGGCTTTGTGCTGGACAAGGGGATGGCGGGCCTCAGCGCCCCCAAGCTGGGCGGCAAGCTGAGCTTGCGCGCGTCGGTGACCGGCGAGATCGTGATGGACGGCGTCGAGGTCGGCGAGGAGGCGCTGTTGCCCAACGTGCAAGGGCTCAAGGGGCCGTTTGGCTGCCTCAACCGGGCGCGCTATGGCATCGCGTGGGGGGTGATGGGCGCGGCCGAGTTCTGCTGGCACGCGGCGCGGCAATACGGGCTCGACCGGCGGCAATTCAACCGGCCGCTGGCGCAGACGCAGCTTTTCCAGCTCAAGCTCGCCAACATGCAGACCGAGATCGCGCTGGGGTGCCAGGCGGCGCTGCGGGTGGGGCGGCTGATGGACGAGGCAAAGGCCGCACCGGAGATGATCAGCCTCATCAAGCGCAACAATTGCGGCAAGGCGCTGGAGATCGCGCGGCACGCCCGCGACATGCATGGCGGCAACGGCATTTCCGAGGAATTCCAGGTCATTCGCCACATGGTCAACCTGGAGACGGTCAACACCTACGAGGGCACGCATGATGTGCACGCGCTCATTCTCGGGCGCGCGCAAACCGGGCTCCAGGCTTTTTTCTGAACATGAATAACAGGGCGTAATCCTCTGGAAAGAATAGACAAGACAGAGCCAGATTCCCTCTGGATCGCGAGCGCCGAAGAGCGTTTTGCCGCCCCCGATCTTCAAGGCGAGCGCAGCGCCGATCTCGCCATCATCGGCGGGGGCTATACCGGGCTGTCGGCGGCGCTGGCGGCGGCGGAGCAGGGGGCCGAGGTGGTTCTGCTGGAGGCCGAGCGCGTGGGCCACGGCGGCTCGGGGCGCAACGCGGGCCTCGTCAATGCCGGGCTGTGGCTGCCGCCCGACGCGGTGGCGGCGCGGCTGGGCGAGGGGCCTGGCGAGGCGCTCAACGCCACGCTGGCGGCGGCCCCGGCCCGCGTCTTTGAGCTGATCGCGCGGCACGCCATCGCCTGCGAGCCGCAGAGGGCGGGCACGCTCCACCTGGCGCACGCGCCGGGCGGTCTGAAGGATCTGCGCCGCCGCGCGGACCAGGCGCTGGCGCGGGGGGCGCCGGTCACGCTCCTCGACGGGGACGAGACCGCGCGGCGCACAGGATCAGAGCGGTTTCACGGCGCGCTCTACGATCCGCGCGCGGGCACGATTCAGCCGCTGTCCTATGCGCGCGGTCTGGCCCGCGCCGCCGCCGCCGCGGGCGCGCGCATCTTTGAGCAGAGCGCGGTGGTCGCCGCCGAGCATCATGGCGGGCAATGGACGCTGCGCACCGATGGCGGCAAGCTGCGGGCGCGCCGCCTGCTGCTGGCAACCAACGCCTATCACCGGCCCGCCGCGGGCACGCGCGTGCCCGAGCTGCCGGTGGTACAGTTCTTTCAGATCGCCACCGCGCCGCTGGGCGACAACATGGGCGGAGACATCCTGCCGGGCGGCGAGGGGTGCTGGGATACCGGCACGGTGATGACCTCGCTCAGGCGCGATGCGGCGGGGCGGGTGATCCTGGGCGGCATGGGCGCGGGCGGGCAGACCCACGAGGGCTGGGCCCGGCGCAAGCTGACGCATCTGCTGCCCCGGCTGGCCGATGCGCCGCTGGAGCATGTCTGGGCCGGGCGCATTGCGATCACCGGCGACCACCTGCCGCGCATCCTGCGGCTGGGGCCGGGGGGATGGGCGGTGTTCGGCTATTCGGGGCGCGGCATCGCGCCGGGCACCGTGTTCGGCGAGGCCGCCGCCAGGGCGCTGCTGGCGGGCGACGAGGCGGGGCTGCCGGTGCCGTGCGTGGACAGCCATGCCGAGGCGCTGGCGGCGCTGCGCACGCTCGGCTTCGAGATGGCGGCGCGGATGGTGCACCTGGTGTCCGCGCGGCTCTGACAATTTTGCACATAGGTTGTGATATCCGGGGGTGTTCTCTGCCCGGACGCAGGGCTTATATCCGCCTTCAGCAATCAGGAGCGGCGGAATGGCCCATACAGAAAGTCACGGGCGCAATGCCCGCTTCACCCAAGGCAATCTCTTTCGCCACGTCACGGTGATGTCGCTCACGTCGAGCCTGGGCATCGCCGCGATCTTTGCCGTGGATCTGATGGACGTGATGTTCATCGCGATGCTGGGCCAGACCGAGCTGGCGGCGGCGGCGGGCTATGCCGGGGTGGTGATGTTCTTTGCCAGCGCGCTGAATATCGGCCTGTCTATCGCGGCGGGCGCGCTGGTGGCGCGGGGCCTGGGCGAGGACGACCCGCACCTCGCCGCCGAGCACGCGGCAAGCACCGCCGTCGTCGCGATGGGATTCGGCGCGCTGGTGCCGCTGCTGACACTGCCGCTGCTGGATCCGATCCTCGGGTTTCTCGGGGCGGGCGGTCGCGAGGCGGAGCTGGCGGCGGGCTATCTGTGGATCATCCTGCCGAGCACGGCGCTGTCGGGGCTGGCGATGGTGGCGGTGGCGGCTCTGCGCGCGCATGGCGACGCGCAGGGGGCGATGGTGCCGTCGCTCCTTGGGGCCGCGGTCAACGGCGTGGCGGACCCGATTCTCATCTTTGCGCTGGGGCTGGGGCTTGACGGGGCGGCGATGGCGACGGTGCTGGCGCGGATCGCGACCGCCGTGCTGGCGCT
The DNA here is from genome assembly GCA_016278295.1 of Roseovarius sp. Classification (GTDB taxonomy): domain Bacteria; phylum Pseudomonadota; class Alphaproteobacteria; order Rhodobacterales; family Rhodobacteraceae; genus Roseovarius. The sequence continues at coordinate 8,749 of JADQCC010000062.1, forward strand.
GGCGCTGGCACAAAGCCGCCACCGCGCGTTCTGCTGGCCGCGCCCGGAATGCCTGCGCCGCGATCTGCGCGACGCGCTGGGCATCGCGTTCCCGGCGATGATGACGACCGTCGCGACGCCGCTGGGCACCGCCATCGTCACCCGCGAGATGGCGAAATACGGCTCGGACGCGGTGGCGGGCATGGCGGTCATCAACCGGCTGATGCCGTTCGTCTCGGCGGTGATCTTCGGCCTGTCCGGCGCGCTGGGGCCGATATTCGCGCAGAATTTCGGGGCAGGGCGCATGGACCGGGTGATCGGCACGTTCCGCGAAGGGCTGCGGTTCCTGGCGCTCTACGTGCTGGTTGCCTGCGCCTTGCTGGTGTCGCTGCGCGGGCCGGTGGCCGACCTGTTCGGGGCGACGGGCGAGATGCGCGAGCTGCTGTACCTGTTCATGGGGCCGCTGGCGCCGGCGATGATCCTAAACGGCATCCTGTTCGTGTCGAACGCGGCGTTCAACAATCTCGGCCATCCGGGCTATTCCACGGCGCTCAACTGGGGGCGCCACACGGCCGGCACCTGGCCCTTTGCGTTAGGCTTTGGCGCGCTCTTCGGGGCGGAAGGCGTGCTCATCGGGCAGGCGCTGGGCGGTGCGGTCTTTGCCGCTGTCGGCGCGTGGCTGGCGCTGCGGGTGATCGAGGCGCCGTGCCGCGACCCGCTCGGCGCGCATTATACATGCCCCGATCAGCGGATGCAGGTGATCGCGGGGCGCAGCTATCGCTGACGGGGGAGACGTCGGTGGGGTGCCTGTGTGGGTGGCCTGTGTGGGTGCCTGTGGTCACACTCGTAGCGCGCATAATCAGTATTATGTTAAATTACATTCATGCCAGAATGACCAGCGCAAGGCGCCGACAGCTTAACCACCTTCTATTTCGATTGGAAATCATGTATTTGAACGGCAAAGTTCAGATGTACGCGAGCCCTCGACAGATCGCGCGCGCCGGGGTTATCTAGGGGTATTGAGGAGATCCCCCGCATGGCTTCCATCCTGATCCTGAACGGCCCCAATCTCAACCTGCTGGGCACGCGGCAGCCCGAGGTCTATGGCCACGAGACGCTTGGCGATATCGAGGCGATGTGCCGCGCGCATGCCGAGGCGCACGGGCTGACGCTCGATTTCGTGCAGAGCAACCACGAGGGCGCCCTCGTCGATGCCATCCACGCGGCGCGCGGGCAGCATGACGGGATCGTCCTCAACGCCGGGGCCTATACCCATACCTCCATCGCCCTGATGGACGCGATCAGCTCGGCGGAGGTGCCGACCATCGAGCTGCACCTGTCGAACGTCCATGCGCGCGAGGCGTTTCGCCACCGCTCGTACATCGCGCGGGTGGCGCTCGGGGTGATTTGCGGGTTCGGCGCGCAGGGCTATGTTCTGGCCATCGACGCGCTGCGCGGGCACCTGGAGCGGCGTGGATGATCGACCCGGCGGCGCTGAACCGGCTGCTGGACGCGACCACGATGGAAGATCTGTGGGACATCCACACCCGGGTGATGGGCGACTACGGCTTTGACCGGTTGCTCTATGGGTGCACGCAGTTCCGCACCGCGCATTCGCTGGGCTGCCCCGACGATTTCATCGTGCTGACGAACCACGATTCCGACTATGCCGAGGCGTTTGTCAACGAGGGGCTGTATTTCCACGCGCCGATGGTGCGCTGGTCGCTGGAGAATGACGGCGCGTGCTCGTGGTCGGTGCTCGATACGCGCGCGGCAGCGGGTGATTTCACCCCCGAGGAACGCGCCGTGATCGCCTTTAACCGGCGGCACGAGGTGACGGCGGGCTATTCGATCAGCTTTCGCTCGCTGCGCCCGCGCATGAAGGCGGCGATCGCGCTGACCGCGCGGCCCGGGATGACGCAGGCCGAGGTGGATGCGTGCTGGCGACGTGACGGCGAGGCGATTCTCGCGCTCAACAACGTGGTGCATCGCTGCATCATGTCCCTGCCCTACGAATCGCCGCGCCGCGCGCTCACCGATCGGCAGCGCGAGGTGCTGGGCTGGGTCGGCGACGGCAAGACGGTGCAGGATATCGCGGTGCTGATGGGGCTGACCCCCGCCACGGTGGAAAAGCATCTGCGGCTGGCGCGCCGCGCATTGTCGGTGGAGACGACGGCGCAGGCGATCCTCAAGGCGGCTTTTCAGAACCAGATATTCATCCTCGACCGCGGGTGACGCGGAACACCTTGGCGCATCAATGGCTCCGCCTGCCCGGTAAGGAATCCCTTACTTTTCTTACGCCGCGTAAAGTCGCACAAGAGGCGTGTTCCGTGAGTGGTGGCCTTTTGGCTTGGAACATCGGAAGGCGGAGCGAGCCCCAAGCGTTTCTGGGGGGCCGTTTTCCTCCGGCATTGCCGGATTTCGGCTGTCGGCACCCATTTCGGTGCCGGCAGCCGAATTCGGTTCGACCGTCGTTCATCCCCAATTGCGACCGGTCTTGGCGGTGCGTCTCCGGGCGCACCGCCGCGTTTCGCGCGCCCGTCCCGGAAACGAAAAGACCCCCGGAAACCGGGGGCCTTTCGATGCGTCCTGATCGGGGCAGGATCAGCCCTGAGCGGCCTTGGCCACCTCGGCGGCGAAATCTTCCTGCTTCTTCTCGATCCCCTCGCCCACCTCCAGGCGGACGAAACCGGTGATCGCGGTGCCGGCCTCCTTGGCGGCGGCCTCGACCGTGAGATCGGGGTTCATCACGAAGGCCTGCCCCATGAGCGTGGCCTCGGCGATGAATTTCTTCATCCGGCCCACGATCATCTTTTCGATCACGGCCTCCGGCTTGCCCGATTCGCGGGCGATGTCGATCTGGATCGCGCGTTCCTTTTCGACGATGGCCGGGTCGAGCGCGGCCTCGTCCAGGGCCGCGGGGTTGGACGCGGCGATGTGCATCGCCACCTGCCGGGCAAAGCCCTCGTCGCCGTCGAATGCCACGAGAACGCCGATCTTGCCCATGCCGTCGCGGGCGGCGTTGTGGACGTAAGAGACCACGCCCTTGCCCTCGATGCGGGCCATGCGGCGCAGCGACATGTTTTCGCCGATGGTGGCGATCTTGTCGGTCAGCGTGTCGGCCACGGTCTTGCCGCCGACCTCGGCGGTGGCGAGCGCGTCCACGTCGGCCACGTCAAGCGCGGCCCCGGCGATGGCGGCCACCATGTCCTGGAACTCGGCGTTCTTGGCGACGAAATCGGTTTCGGCATTGACCTCGACCGCGACACCGCGCCCGCCGTCCACGCTGAGCGCCACGAGGCCCTCGGCGGCGGTGCGGCCGGATTTCTTGGCGGCCTTGGACAGACCCTTGGTGCGCAGCCAGTCGGTTGCGGCCTCCATATCGCCGCCCGTCTCGGTCAGCGCCTTCTTTGCGTCCATCATGCCTGCGCCCGTGCTGTCGCGCAGTTCCTTCACCATTGCAGCAGTGATCGCCATCTCTCGGCTCTCCTCAAAATATCAGCGGGTGTTCCCGAGGCGCGGGATAGCCCTGCCCCGGTGACGATTTCGTGACGGCTCAGGCGTCGGTGCTCTCGGTCGCCTCGGCGACGACCTCTTCGGCCGGCGCCTCTTCGAGCGCACCCACATCGACGCCCGCGGCCCCAAGCTGTGCCGACATCCCGTCGAGCGCGGCGCGGCTGACCAGATCGCAATAGAGCGCGATGGCGCGTGCGGCGTCGTCATTGCCGGGAATGATATAGTCGATCCCGTCGGGCGCACAGTTGGTATCGACAACGGCCACGACCGGAATGCCGAGCTTGTTGGCCTCGGCCACGGCGAGCGCCTCTTTCTTGACGTCGATCACAAACAGGAGGTCGGGCACGCCGCCCATCTCGCGGATGCCGCCGAGGCTCGACTGAAGCTTGGTCTGGTCGCGCTCGATGCCGAGACGCTCTTTCTTGGTGAGGCCCTCGCCACCGGCTTCGAGGATTTCGTCGATCTCGCGCAGGCGCTGGATGGATTTCGACACGGTCTGCCAGTTGGTCAGCGTGCCGCCGAGCCAGCGGTGGTTCATGTAGTACTGCGCGCATTTCTCGGCCGCGTCGGCGATCGGCTGGCTGGCCTGCCGCTTGGTGCCGACGAAAAGCACGCGGCCGTTCTTGGCCACGGTCTCGCGGATGACGTTGAGCGCCGCGTCGAGCATCGGCACGGTCTGCGTCAGGTCGATGATGTGGATGCCGTTGCGCGCGCCATAGATGAACTCGCCCATGCGGGGGTTCCAGCGCTGCGTCTGGTGGCCAAAGTGGACGCCGGCTTCGAGAAGCTGACGCAGATTGAACTCGGGAAGAGCCATTTTCGTATCCTTTTCCGGTTTGCGCCTCGGCACGGGGAGAGAAGCGGATGCTTCAACCGGTGGACCGTCGGGGATGTCTCCCCCTGGCGGCCCGCCCATGCCTGCGGGATTTCAGTGGCGCGCGTATAGCCCCGGTGACGGACGGGCGCAACCCCTCACTGTCGCCCCCGGCGCGGCGCGCCGATCCGGCCCCCGTGATTTTGCCCCATTGTGGCGCACGACCAACATGCCTAGATACCTGCGTGGCCGCCGCATGGAGCCGAGATGAACACGCCTTTCGACGAAACGCCGCCCGAGCCGAAGAAACCGAGGCGCCTTGTGGGGCTGCGGGCGAGTTTCCTGACCGGCATCGTGGTGATCGCGCCGGTCGCGCTGACGCTGTGGCTCATCTGGACGGTGGCGGGATGGGTCGACAGCATGGTGCTGCCGCTCATCCCCGCGGGCTATCAGCCCGAGCAGTATATCGGCGTCAACCTGCGCGGCGTCGGGGTGATCATCTTCCTGATCTTCACCATCGTCGTGGGGTGGATCGCCAAGGGGCTGATCGGCCGCTCGATGATCGGCTTTGCCGAATCGCTGGTGAACCGGATGCCGGTGGTGCGCTCGATCTATTCGGGGGTGAAACAGATCGCCGAGACGGTGTTCGCGCAATCCGAGCGCAGCTTCGAGAAGGCGTGCCTTGTGCAGTATCCGCGCAAGGACATCTGGGCCATCGGTTTCATCTCGACCGAGGCGCGCGGCGAGGTGAACGCCAAGGCCGAAACCGGAAGCGACCTGCTGAGCGTGTTCGTACCGACGACGCCCAACCCGACCTCTGGGTTCCTGCTGTTCTTTCCGCGCGAGGACGTGATCGAGCTGGATATGAGCATCGAGGACGCGGCCAAGCTGGTGATCTCGGCGGGGCTGGTCTATCCGCCCGATCGCAAGCCCGACCTCGCGGGCAAGCCCGGCAAGCCCCGCAAGCGCGCCTGACCGCCTGCCCTGTCCCGCTCAGGCGAGCCGCGCCTGCCGGGCCTCGCGCAGCCGCGCGAAATCATCGCCCGCGTGATAGCTCGACCGGGTGAGCGGCGTGGCCGACACCATCAGGAACCCCTTGCCATAGGCGGCCTTTTCATAGGCGGCGAATTCGTCGGGCGGCACGAAACGG
>JADQCC010000199.1 GCA_016278295.1 Roseovarius sp.
CAATCGCGATCGTAATAGACGCGCATGGCGGTCTCCTTTCTTCGGGGTTCTGACTGTAGCGGAGACTACGCCGAGTTGATGGTGAAGGTGTATGATTATTGGGGTTTATCCCTGGGTATCTTGTATATATCATTCTCAATACAAGTAGACCTCGGAAATATCATGCTCGACGACACCGACCGCCGCCTCCTGCGCCAGTATCAGCACGCGCCACATCTCGGCCCGGCCGAGCTTGCCGAGCGCACCGGCCTCACGCCCGCCACCTGCGCCCGGCGGCTCGACCGGCTGCGCGGCGCCGGCATCATCCGCGCCAACCGCGCGGTGATCGACTGGCGCGCGCTTGGCTACGAGGTCGAGGTGAGCTTGCGCGTCTCGCTCGACAAGACCGCCCCCCGCGCCTTTGACGAGTTCATAGACGAGGCGAGAAACGTGCTGGAAGTAATTGAAATACAGACGTTTCTTGGCCGTGTCGATTTACGCCTCTCGGTCATCGCGCGCGACATGGCGCATTATCAGCAAATCTACCGCAGCGCCATTCTGACCCTGCCGCATATCGCCGATATCGAGGCGCTGATGCATGTGGCGCGGATCAAATCCGACGAGGGCCTGCCGCTGTGATCGCGCTCGACACCACCGACCGGCGCATCCTGCGGCTTCTGGCCGAGGATGCCACGCTCTCTGCCAGCGCCGTCGGCCGCCGCCTCGGCCTGTCCCAGCCGGCCGCGTGGCGACGCATCCGGCGGCTCCACGACAGCGGCGCGATCAGCGGCCAACGTCTTGAACTGGATCATGAAAAGCTGGGCTTCGGCGTGACCGTCTTTCTCGGGGTCAAGCTCGCCACCAAGGGGCGCGTCAGCCTGGAGGATTTCGAACGCGCCGTCACCGCCATCCCCGAGGTGCAGACGGTCGAGCATATCCTCGGCCTGTATGACTACCGCCTGCGCGTGGTCGCCCGCGATATCGCGGATTTCGAGCGCGTGCTGCGGCGGCGGATCATGACGCTGCCGGGGCTCGGCAATGTCGAGGCCAACGTGCTCCTCAGCGAAGAGCGCCGCCCCGGCCCGATCGGCTAGGCGGGCCACTGGACATCCCCGCACGCGCGCTGCATCCTGCCGCCGACCCAAAGGAGACGCCTCATGACCGCCCTTCTCGACCATGTCGATCCCGACGGACTTCTGGAATATTCGGTCGTCTTCACCGACCGCTCTCTCAATCATATGAGCAAATCTTTTCAGCATGTTATGCGCGACATCTCATCCATGCTGAAAGAGGTCTATTCCGCCGACGCCGTGGCGCTCGTGCCCGGCGGCGGGACTTATGCGATGGAATCCGTGGCGCGACAATTCGGGCACGGCGCCCATGCCCTCATCGTGCGCAACGGCTGGTTCTCCTTCCGCTGGAGCCAGATTTTCGACGCAGGCCAGTTCACCGCCGAGACCACGGTCTGCATGGCCCGCCAGACCGGCAACGGCGCACAGACACCGTTCGCCCCCGCCCCGATCGACGAGGTGGTGGCCAAGATCCGCGAGGCAAAACCGGACGTGGTCTTTGCCCCCCATGTCGAGACCTCCGCCGGGCTGATCCTTCCCGGCGACTACATCACCGCGCTGGCAGAGGCGGCGCACGAGGTTGGCGCGCTCATGATCCTCGATTGCATCGCCAGCGGTTGCGCCTGGGTGGACATGAAGACCACCGGCGTCGACGTGCTGATCTCGGCCCCGCAAAAGGGTTGGTCGGCCTCGCCCTCGGCAGGGCTTGTCATGCTGTCCGGCCGCGCGATGGCCCGGCTGGAAGAGACCACTTCGGACAGCTTCGCGCTCGATCTGAAAAAATGGCGTGCGATTATGCAGGCTTACGAAGATGGCGGCCATGCCTATCACGCGACCATGCCGACCGATGCCTTGCGCGGGTTCCGCGACACGATGATCGAGACGCGCGATTACGGGTTCGAGCGGCTGCGGCGGGCGCAATGGGAATTGGGCGACGGCGTGCGCGCGATGCTCGCCGCGCGCGGCGTGACCTCGGTCGCCGCCGAGGGCTTCGGCGCGCCGGGGGTCGTGGTCAGCTACACCGACGACCCCGACATCCAGAACGGCAGCAAATTTGCCGCCGAAGGGATGCAGATCGCGGCGGGCGTGCCGCTTCAGTGCAATGAGCCCGAGGGCTTCCGCACCTTCCGCCTCGGCCTGTTCGGGCTGGACAAGCTCTACGACGTGCCGGGCGCGCTTTCGCGGCTGGAGACGGTGCTCGACCGCGTGCTCTGAGCGTCGTCACCCGTGCGCGCCCCGAGCCCCATCTGCATCAGCGTCTTGCGCACCGGCGCCAGCGAATAGATCGCGTCCAGCGCCTGCGCCCGCGCGTCCCGCAGGGGCCGCGCGCGCAGCATGGATGCGCGGTTGAGCACGTCGATCCCCGCCACCCGCGCGCACACCTCCATGTGGCGACGGCGGTGATAGGTTTCCAGCATCGCGCGTTCGCCCAGCCGTTCCGGCGCGGCCTCTGCCAGTTCCAGCAGCACCCGCATGTCGCCAAGGCTCATGTTCAGCCCCTGCGCCCCGATGGGCGGCACCACATGCGCCGCCTCGGCCACCAGCGCCACGCGCTCGGCCCACATGCGCCCGGCCACCTGGCTGATGATCGGCCAGACCGTACGGCGCGAGGCGAGCATCAGCGGCCCGAAGAGATGGCAGGAGCGCGCGTTCATCTCGGCCTCGAACTCCGGCACCGGCAACCCGGCGAGGCGCACCGCCTCCGGCCCCTCTTCCATCCAGACGATCGCCGAGGACGGTCGCCCGTCGAAATCCGGCAGCGGCACCAGCGTAAACGGCCCGCCCGAACGGTGAATCTCGGTCGAGACATTGTCGTGCGGGATCGGGTGGGTGACGGCGAAGGCCAGCGCCTTCTGCCCGTAGCGCGTTGTTTTCACGTCGATTCCCGCCGCCTCGCGAATGGGAGAGTTGCGCCCGTCGGCAGCGATCACCAGCCGCGCGCGCACGCCCGTTCCGTCGCTCAGGCCCACGAGCGCCTCGCGCTCGCGCGTCAGTAGCGTGGTTGTGCCGGTGCCGGAGCGAAAGCGCACCCCCGGCAGGCTCTTCAGATGCGCCACCATCTCGCGACGCAAGAGCCAGTTGGGCAGGTTCCACCCAAAGGGCCGGTCGGAAATATCCGCGGCGTCGAAATCCTTGACGATGCGCGGCTCCGGCTCGGCGCCCCCGGCATCGACGATCCGCATCACCTGAAGCGGCATCGCATGAGGGCCAAGCCGCGCCCACAGCCCGGCGCGCTCCAGCAGCGCCTGCGCCGGTTGCAGGAACGCGGTGGTGCGCAGGTCGGCTCCCTGGGCCTCGCGCTCGGTGACCGGCGGGGCGGGATCGACGCAGAGCACCGAGAATCCCGCGCGCCCGAATACCGCCGCTGCGGCGAGCCCGGCCACGCCCCCGCCCGAAATCAGGATATCGACATCTTCGCGCCTCATCCGAGCCTCCTTGCCGCGCGCCAGTTCAACGCTCAGCCGCGCGAGATGGTGATGAGCAGACCCCACACAACCGGCACCAGCATCAACGCGGGGATATAAAACCCGGGAATGCCCCAGAGCGCAACGCTTGTCGCCCAGCCGGCGACAAAGACGGCGACGCTCAGCAGGATGCGCAGCACCGTGGCGGCCTCGGCGTCGGTCTCTGCCTGCGGCGTGGCGTGGGTTTCGGTCGCGGTCATGGTCGGTCCTTTCACGGAAATGGTGACTTCGACGGTCACCTAAGCCAGGCCCGCCCCCCCTTCAAAGGGACGTCTCGCCGCAGGCCCGGAGGCTCAGACCAGCCGCGCGAGAAACCCGCCGAGATCATCGGTGTGGTAATGGATATGCGTGGCCGGCACCGGCTCGGGCGCGACGTGGACGGTGCGCATCCCCATCTCGTGCGGTGCGGCAAGGTTGCGCGGATCGTCCTCGAACATGGCCGCCCGCCCCGCCTCCGAGCCATCGCGCTCGAGCACGGCGGCAAAGGCGCGCGCCTCCGGCTTGGGGCAAAACCCGGCATGTTCCACGCCATAGACCGCATCGAACACCCCGGACAGGCCCCGCGCCGCCACCACCCGGCCCGCATACGCGCCCGAGCCGTTGGTATAGACGATCTTGCGCCCCGGCAGCGCGCGGATCGCGTCCGCGAGGTCCGGGTCGGGCACGAGATGGTCGAGCGAGATGTCGTGCACCTCGCGCAGGTACCGGTCAGGATCCAGATCGTGGCACCGCATCAGCCCGGCCAGCGTGGTGCCGTGCTCGCGCCAATAAGCGTGCCGGATGCGGTCCGCCTCGGCGCGCTCCACGCGCAGGAACTCCATGACAAAGGCGGTCATGCGCGCCTCGATCTGGTCGAAGAGCCGCGCCTGCGGCGGGTAGAGCGTGTTGTCGAGATCAAAAACCCATGTCGTGACGTGGGTGAAATGTTGCCTGGCCATGAGCCCGCGTATAGGCCAATGCGACACTACCCGCAATCGCCCGGGCTTGATCGTGCTCTCAAAGCGCGTAAGCTGCCGTTTCACTGGCATAAAGGACCGCCATCCCATGAAAACGCCGAGCACAGATGCCTATTCACTGATCCTCGAGGCCATCGACAGCGGCGTGTTCAAGCCCGGCGACCGGCTGGTGGAAAGCGATCTGGCAGAACGCTTCGGCGTGTCGCGCACGCCCATCCGCGAAGCGCTCCAGCGGCTTGAGACGCAATCCATGCTCACCCGCGACGGGCGTAGCCTGATTGTCGCTTCGCTCGATTACAACCAGCTCTCCGAGCTGTACACCGTGCGCGCCGAGCTCGAGGGGCTGGCCGCGCGCCTCGCCGCGATGCACGCCACGCCCGAGGAGATGCGCGTGCTGCGCGACATGGTCGAGGACGACCGCGCGCTCATCGGTCGCCCGCAGGACATGGCGCGCGCCAACCGGCGGTTTCACAAGCAGGTCCACCTGACCTCGCACAACCGGTTTCTGGTCCAGCAGCTCGATCTCGTGCACCGGTCGATGGCGCTTCTCGCGACCACCTCGCTCGCCGCCGAGGGCCGCGGCGAGGATGCGCTGACCGAGCACGATGCCATTGTCACAGCCATCGAGACCCGCGATGGCGACGCCGCCGCGCAGGCGCTGCGCGATCACATCTCAAAGGCCTTCGTAACCCGGCTCAAGCTTGATTCCGGCGAGATCAAATCCACCGTCTGACCGCCGCCGCCCGCGCGCGGCAACCGACAGGCCATGCACCGTCTTGTCCCAGAAGAACGGCTTGAGGATCAACTCGTAGAGCGCCTTGTAGGCCGCCACCGCCGCCAGCGGGGCATAGAAATGCATGGTTGGCACCCATCCAAGAAGATGGCGATGCCGCCGCCCCGACACCGCTTGCGCGTAGATACACAGGTTAATCACTTCGATTGTGAGAAACAGACTGCCGAGCAGCACCAGGAGCGGCCAGGCCACCACCGATTCGAGTGGATGGGGCAGCCCGAACAACAAGAGCCAGAAAGACCACAGAACCGGCGCAAGCAGCACCTGGCTGACAGACGAGACAAAATGCGCCTGGAACCCCCAGAACCGCCATCCCCCCAGTTGCGAATATAGCTGCCGGGGCGCGCGCATATGCACCAGGTAGGTGGTCATATAGCCCTTGAGCCAGCGAGAGCGCTGCTTGACCCACGCCCAGGGGTGGCAATTGGCCTCTTCCTCGGTAACCGTGCCAACCATCTCGGTGCGATAGCCGTGGCGGGCAAGGCGAAAGCCGAGATCGGCATCCTCGGTCACGTTATGCGCGTCCCAGCCGCCCAGCTCTTCAAGCGCATCGCGCCGGATATAGAGCGTGGTGCCCCCCAGCGGCAGCGCCAGCCCAAGCCGGGCCATCCCCGGCATGATCGTGCGAAACCACGTGGCGTATTCGATTGTGAAGCAGCGCGCCAGCCAGTTCTGGCGCGGGTTGTAGTAGTCGAGCACCCCTTGCAGACAAGCGAGATCGCGCGGCGCGGTCTGAAATCGGCGCGCGACCTGCGTGATCTGGTCAGGGTCGGGCGCATCCTCGGCGTCGAAAATGCCGATGATCTCGCCCTGACAGAAATCGAGCGCGTAATTCATCGCCCGCGGCTTGGTGCGCGGCTGGCCATCGGGCACGATCACCGGCCTGATCCAGGGCGGCAGGTCGATGGTGGCCAGCGTCTCCTGCGTGAGCCGGTCCTCCTCTTCGAGGACCAGGATCACGTCGAGCAGACATTTGGGATAGGTCAGCCGGGACAATCTTGCCACCAGCGCGTGCGCGATCTCGGTCTCGCGAAACAGCGGCACGAGGATCGAGACGCGCGGCAGCGGGGCATTTGTCGCGGCAACAGGCATTTCATGTTCGCGCGGACCGGTCATTGCAGCGATGAAAGCCGTGATCTTGAGCCCGGCGGCCACGATCAGCGTCAGCACCGCCCACAAGGCGAGCGCGCCGAAAACCCCCAATGGAAAGACCAGACAGAGGACGCAGGCCACTGCCAGCACCGCAAAGGTCAGGCCCATCCGTGCATTGGCATGTGCCTCCCAGGTGCGACAGCTTTCGTTTTCAGGCGTGCGCGCGGCGGCCATATCGCGGAGCACATCGCGCTGCAGCTCCGCGATGCGGCCCTGGATCGCCACCCGCGGGGCGACAAGCGACCGGGCACCGGCCAGATCGGCGGGCAGCACCGACCGCAGCGCACCGAGAGGCTCGGCGCCGTCGCTCACGATCCGCGGCTGTCCGTCCTCGGCGCGCAAGATCAGCGCGCCGTGCCTGAGCAGAACGCGCGGATCGAGCCCGGTCTCGACCGGCTTCATGTCGGTGAGAGTATCCGCCTCTATCCGCTCTGCGTTGATCCGCCGGGCATGAGCGGTGAGGAGGTCATCCTCGCGCGCCAGCCCCTCGGCCATCAGGATGCGATCGAGCGAGGTATCGCAACGCCGCTGCACGAGCTCGGCAAGCGTGGCATCGGCACCGCTGATGATCCCTTGGCGCACCAGGTCGCGGCCCAGCGGATGCGTCGGCACCCGCGCGCTCTGTCGCTGACGGTCAAAGCCGCCCTGACGCAACTCGGAAATTCCCATGTCCGCCTCCGCTGCCTGTCCCTTCGGAAAGGCTAGCGGGCGGAAGGTTAACGATCCTTTAACAAGCGGTTAACGCTGCCGGAAAAGCTGACGGTATCGCGGGTTTACCTGGCCATTGAATCGGCGAACCGTTCGAACAGGTAAAAGCTGTCCTGCGGGCCGGGACTGGCCTCGGGGTGGTGCTGCACAGAAAATACCGGGCGGTCCTTCAGCCGGATGCCGCAATTCGAGCCATCGAACAGCGAGACATGCGTCTCGATCACGCCATCGGGCAGGCTCTGCCCGTCCACCGCAAAGCCGTGGTTCATCGAGGTGATCTCGACCTTGCCGGTCTCGATCTCCTTGACCGGGTGGTTGGCGCCGTGGTGGCCGTGGTTCATCTTGATCGTGCGCCCGCCCAGCGCCAGTGCCAGCATCTGGTGCCCGAGGCAGATACCGAACAGCGGCACCCCCCGGTCGAGCACACCACGGATCATCGGCACCGCGTACTCCCCGGTGGCCGCCGGATCGCCGGGACCGTTCGACAGGAATACGCCGTCGGGTTCATGCGCCAGCACCTCCTCCGCGGTGGTCGTGGCGGGCATCACCGTCACCTCGCAGCCCGCGCTCGCCAGGCACCGCAGAATGTTGCGCTTGGCGCCGTAGTCGATCGCCACCACCTTGTGGCGTGCCTCGGCCTGCCGCTTGTAGCCCTCGGGCCAGGCCCAGCGCATCTCGTCCCAGCGATAGGATTGCCGGCACGATACCTCGCGCGCGAGGTCCATCCCCTCCAGCCCGGCAAAGCCGCGCGCCTTCGCCACCAGCGCGGCGGCATCGAAATTGCCCGAAGGGTCGTGCGCGAGCGCCACATGCGGCGCGCCCTGCTGGCGGATCGCACGTGTGAGCCGCCGCGTGTCCACCCCCCCGATGGCGATGCGCCCGCGCCGCGCCAGCCATGTCGAGAGATGCTCCTCGGCGCGCCAGTTCGACGGCTCGGTCGGATCCCACTTGACGACCATCCCCGCCGCCACCGGCACGGCGGTCTCGTCATCGTCGGTGTTCACGCCCACATTGCCCACATGCGGAAAGGTGAAGGTGACGACCTGCCCGGCATAGGAGGGATCGGTCATGATTTCCTGGTAGCCGGTCATCGCGGTATTGAAACACAGTTCCGCCACCGTCTCGCCGATGGCGCCGAAGCCGTGCCCGTAGAACAGCGATCCATCGGCCAGCGCAAGGCAGGCGGTCGGGTGAGGTCTGGACGCTTGGGCCATCGCGGGGGGTCTCCGGGCTGGGGGTAAATCGGCGCATCAATACGGCCAGCCCCTGCCGTGGTCAACCCGCCACCATGCGCGACCCGGACGGTTGTCATGCCCACGCCTACCCGCTAGGCTGAATGCCTTGCAAACGGTCATGGGGATGGACCTGATGGAGTTACGTGACCGGATCGGTCAGGCGCTGAAACAGGCGATGAAGGACAAGGATCAGAGTCGCCTCGCGACCCTGAGGCTCATCAACGCCGCGATCAAGGATCTGGAAATCGCCAACCGCGGGTCGGACGATGCGCCCGCGCTCGGCGATGCCGAGATCCGGGCGATCCTCGCCAAGATGGTCAAGCAGCGCAACGAGAGCGTGCGCGCCTACGAAGAAGGCGGGCGTGTCGATCTTGCCGAGCGCGAACGCGCCGAGATCGCGGTGATCGAGGAATTCCTGCCGCGCCAGCTCGACGCACAGGAAATCGACGCCGCCATCGAGCGCGCCATCGCCGACATGGGCGCAACCTCGATCCGAGACATGGGCAAGATCATGGGCAAGCTCAAGGAACGCCACGCCGGGCAGATGGATTTCGGCGCGGTCGGCACACGGGTCAAGGCGCGGCTAAGCTGACGCGGGGCGCCGAACGCTCGAAACTTTCCCGCTCGGAACTTTTTCAGGATTCCGGCGGCCGGCAGCCCGGTCTTGGCCCCCCTAACCCGTCATCGGTGCGGGCGGCGGGCGGATGGCGTCGGCCAGCTCTCCGTGCAGGGCCTTGCGCTCGTCCTCGGAAAGGAACGCGCCGATTTCCACCTCGCGCCCACCGCCCCTGAGCGTCAGGTAATGGTCCACCGGCCCGCCTTCGGGATGCATCAGCACCCGCGCCCAGTAGCGGTTGCAGGCCCATTCCTGCACGTCGCCGTTCGGGTTGGTGCGTACCAGCCGCAGCTCGTCGGGCGCGATGGTCAGCACCTCGCGCAGCCGGGCGCTGCGATAGGTCGCCTCGAGCCCCCACCACACGCCGGCCACGGCCAGCAACAGGAACGGCAACAGCCCCCACAGCACCATCGTGCCCAGAAGCGGGTAGAGCGGGATGGTGATGAGCGCAAAGGTCGCCAGCACGAACGCGGCAAAGCCGCGGCGCGGCAGCGACCGGTGCGGCCAGAGTTGAAGTTCGAGATCGGGGTCGGCGCCCTGCGGCGGGCGGCTCCAGTGATACGGCATGACCCGTTTGTAGCCTGACGGTCGGAAATGAAAAGAGCGCGCGGAGGGCCTGTAAGCCGGATTCTGTCCCGGGGGCGCCTGCCCCCTTCGGATGACCATTCGTCTCGACGCGCGGTTGCCCGCGCGCCTCTAGCTGCCTACCCGGACCGCCGGGCCAAGACGTGGCCTGCGGGCGGTATCGGTTGCCCGACCTGCCCCCGCGCGCGGTCCCTATTCGGCATTGCTCCCGGTGGGGCTTGCCGTGCCGGTCCGGTTACCCGTCCCGCGGTGGGCTCTTACCCCACCGTTTCACCCTTGCCACGGTCGTAACCGGGGCGGTCTGTTTTCTGTGGCGCTTTCCCTCGGGTTGCCCCGGCCGGGCGTTACCCGGCACCGTCGTCTTGTGGAGTCCGGACTTTCCTCGCCACCCCGTTACCGGGGTGTCGCGGCCATCCGGCCCTCCGCGCGCCCCATCGCTTAGGCGTTCGGCTCTAGCCGGTCAACGGGAAAGCGCGCCGCCAGATCGGCCATGCGCGCGCAATCGGCGCGGTCCAGCGGCCCCGTGGCTTGGGGGCGAAAGCGCAGCCGAAACGCCGCGAGCAGCGCCTCGCGGTCCACATCGCCCACGGGATAGCCGAACCGCGCCGCCGCCGCCTCGAACAACAGCCAGTCCGCGGCCCCCTCCGCCCCGGCGTCCGACCACACCGACAGCCCGGCGCGCGCCAGCCCCCGCCAGTCAAAGCACGGGCCGGGATCGGTCTTGCGGCCCGGCGCCAGGTCGGAATGCGCGATCACCCGCGCGGGCGGGATCGCCCGTCGCGCCATGATCCCGCGCATCAGCATCTCCAGCGCGGCCATCTGCGGTCGCGGATAGGGATGGTCGCCGCGATTGGCCAATTCTATCCCGATGGAGCGGGAATTGACGTCGCCCACATCGCCCCAGCGCCCCGCCCCCGCATGCCACGCGCGCGCATCCTCGTCGACAAGCTGCCAGACGCGCCCCCGCTCGCAGATCAGGTAATGGGCCGAAACCTCCGCCGCGGGATCGCACAAACGCGCCAGCGCCGCCCCGGCGCTCTCCATCGCGGTATGGTGAGCACGATAAGATCGGGCCGCGCCCCATCCCGGCGCGGCCCGTGATTGGGCGACGGGTACGCCGTCACGCGTAGCCCCGGATCACTCCGACAGGACACTGCGGAACGGTGCCGGATCCCAGTCGCAGGCATAGCCGTCGCCATCGGGATCGAGCGCCATCCGGTCGCGCTCCGGTCCGCCCTTGCGCAGGAAATCGAGCTGCGCCTGATCCGGCGAGGAATATTCCGCACAGTTGCGCGCGTGCCGCGCTTGGGTCGCGAACGCGCTGCGGGAATAGAGCTGCGTGCCGACCGGGTGCTTCGAGGACAGTGCGTATTTCACGATGTTGGGGCCCACGTCGCCCGGGCGCGTACCGATCTCCTCGGGCTGAACCACCTCGTACTGCTCGCGATTGCGCGCGATGCGGGCGGCGTCCTCCTTGATCGAGCGCTCGGAATCGACCGCGTCAAAGCTGTTCTCTTGTGAAATGCCGATATCGTTGACAACAGCGGGCGGCGGGTTCGACGGGCTGGCCTGAAGCGGCTCATCCCCCGATCCGCCCCCCGATCCGGCCGCTTCCAGTGCCGCCTCGGCCTCGGCGGCGATGCGCTCGGCCTCAGAGACTTCGGGCGCCTCGGTCGCGCCCCCCGTGGCATCGAGCGGTTCGGACGAGATCGCGCCAGGCGGCGGCAGCGTCTCTCCCGCCAGCGCCGCCTCACGCGCGGCCTTTTCGCGCTGGTAGGTCTCGTAATCCCCGAATCCCACGCCAGCCCCGCTGTCGGGGATCGCCGGGGCACAGGCGGCCAGCGCCGCCATCACCACAAAACCAAGCGTCAACCGCATCCGCATCATCCCGTCCAGACCCGCATCGTCGCGGGATTTACCACCATTTCGCCGGCTTTTCCACAAAGCCCGCCGCCCGCTCCAGCGCGTGCGCGGTATTCAGCAGATCGCCCTCTTCCCACGGCCGCCCGATCAGTTGCAGCCCCAACGGCAGCCCCTGCCGGTCGAGCCCCGCGGGCACCGCGATGCCCGGCAACCCGGCGAGGTTCACCGTCACCGTGAACACGTCGTTGAGATACATCTGCACCGGGTCCGCCTCGGCCATCTCGCCCAGGCCAAAGGCCGCCGAGGGCGTAGCCGGCGTCAGGATCGCGTCGATACCTTGCGCAAAGACCTCTTCGAAATCGCGCTTGATGAGCGTGCGAACCTTGCGCGCGCGGTTGTAATAGGCGTCGTAGAACCCGGCCGACAACACGTAGGTGCCGACCATCACCCGGCGCTGCACCTCATGGCCAAAGCCCTCGGCGCGGGTCTTCTCGTACATCTCGGTGATGCCGTCACCCTGCGCCAGTTTCGCCCGGTGGCCGTAACGCACCCCGTCATAGCGCGCGAGGTTCGACGAGGCCTCGGCGGGCGCGATCACGTAATAGGCGGGCAGCGCGTATTTGGTATGCGGCAACGAGATGTCGCGGATCTCCGCGCCCGCATCGGCCAGCATCTCACGGCCCCGCGCCCACAGCGCCTCGATCTCTTCGGGCATGCCGTCCATACGGTACTCTTTGGGAATCCCGATCACCTTGCCCCGGATATCCCCGGACAGCGCCGCCTCGAAGTCCGGGACCGGATAATCGGCCGAGGTGCTGTCCTTCGGGTCATGCCCGCACATGGCAGAAAGCATGATCGCCGCGTCGCGCACCGATTTGGTCATCGGCCCGGCCTGATCGAGCGACGAGGCAAAGGCCACGATCCCCCAGCGCGAGCAGCGCCCGTAGGTCGGCTTGATCCCGGTGATCCCCGCAAAAGCGGCCGGCTGCCGGATCGAGCCGCCGGTATCGGTGCCGGTCGCGGCCAGGCACAGATCGGCGGCCACCGCCGCCGCCGAGCCACCCGAAGAGCCGCCGGGCGTGAGAGGCGCCTCGTCATTGCCGCGCCGCCACGGGTTGACCACGTTGCCGTAAGCCGAGGTCTCGTTGCTAGAGCCCATCGCGAACTCGTCCATGTTCAGCTTGCCCAGCATCACCGCGCCCGCGTCAAAAAGATTCTGCGTCACGGTCGATTCGTATTCCGGGCGAAAGCCGTCGAGGATGCGGCTCGCCGCCTGCGAGGGCACCCCCTTGGTGCAAAACAGATCCTTGATCCCCAGCGGGATGCCGCACATCGCGGGCGCGTCTCCCGCGTGCAGCCGCGCATCCGCCGCCCGCGCCTGCTCGCGCGCGAGATCGGGGGTCGGGTGGACAAAGGCGTTGAGCGCCCCCGCCGCCTCGGCGGCGGCGAGACAGGCGTCGGTCAGCTCGAGGCTCGTCACCTCGCCACGGCGCAGCGCGTCGCGCGCCCCGGCGATGGTCATCGCGTTCAGCTCAGACATGCTCACTCCACCACTTTCGGCACGGCAAAGAATCCCTCGCGCGCGTCGGGCGCGTTCGACAGCACCCGCTCCTGCATCCCGCCCGCGGTCACCTTGTCTGCGCGCCGCTTCAGGCGCATCGGCGTGACGCTCGTCATCGGCTCCACCCCCGCGACATCGACCTCGCCCAACTGCTCGATAAAGCCGAGGATGGTGTTGAATTCCTGCGCCAGCGCGGGCAGCGCGTCCTCATCCACGCGAATCCGCGCGAGCTTGGCCACGCGGGCGGCGGTCTCAAGGTCTATCGACATGCGCCTCTCCATGATCGGTCGGGACGCGTTTACCCGCGCAGAGGGGCAGAGGCAAGCGGTGGCCCCTTCCCTCACGGCCCATGCCTGCTAATCTCTTCCCGACCAACAGCGAAGGAGACCCCCATGCGCATCACCTGGCTCGGACACAGCTCTTTCCGCATCGAGATCGCGGGGCAGGTCCTGCTCGTCGATCCGTGGCTCGACGGCAACCCGATGCTGCCCGAGGACCAGCACGAGACGGCCACCGCCGGTGCCACCCATATCCTCGTCACCCACGCCCATTTCGACCATATCAACGGTCTCTTGCCGCTCGCCAGGCGCCTCGGCGTGCCGGTGGTGGGACAGTTCGACCTGATGTCGCACTGGGCCGAGGCCGAAGAGATCGAAACCGTGGGCTTCAACAAGGGCGGCACCGTCGATCTCGGCGGCGTTGCCGTGACGATGGTCCACGCCACCCACTCCACCTCGGTCGCCACGCCCGACGGCCCGCGAGTGACGGGCAGCGAATGCGGCTACATGATCGAGGGCGAGGGCCACGTGATCTACGTCTCGGGCGATACCGACGTGATGGCCGACATGAAGGTCTTCAACGACCTGCACGCCCCCGATATCGGCATCCTCTGCGCGGGCGGGTATTTCACGATGGACATGGCGCGCGCGGCCTACGCGGCAAAAACCTTCTTCGATTTCAGGACGGTGATCCCGTGCCACTACCGCACCTTCCCGCAGCTCGCGCAATCCGCGGAGGCGCTGGCCGAGGCGCTGCCGGGCGTCGACGTGATCGAGCCGCAGGTGATGGAGGCGATCGAGTTCTGAGCGCGGTGTGGGGGCCTGCCCCCACACGCGGTAAATGTGGGGGCCAGCCCCCACACCCCCGGGATACTTGCGGCAAGATGAAATCAGGAGCGCGGGCGGCGGCTGCGCTGTGGCGTCGGTTTGGGCTTCG
>JADQCC010000078.1:0-7992 GCA_016278295.1 Roseovarius sp.
CGCGGCGGCGCGCAAGCGCGCCTCGATTCCGCGCATTGTCACCAAGACCTGAACGTCCGCCCAAGGCCAGACCCGGCCCCCACGCCCATCCCCGCCATTTCCGGTTTGCGCCCGCCGCGCATCGCGCGCAGAGTATCGCCCGATCACCAGAGGAGACGCCCCATGCCCCTTGCCCGCCGCGACTGGGTGCCCGGCCCTTGCGAAGACCTTGTCCAGACCATCGCCACCCGCACCGCCGCCGAGGCGCCCGGCACTGTCGCCGCCCGCATCGAGGCGCTGGCGGTGGAGAACCGCCGCATCCACGATGCCGAGTGTTTCAACCTCAATCCCGCCACCAACGTGATGAACCCCCGCGCCGAGGCGCTGCTGGCCTCGGGGCTCGGCTCGCGCCCCTCGCTGGGCTACCCCGGCGACAAGTACGAGACGGGATTGGAGGCGATTGAAGAGATCGAGGTGATCGCGGCCGAGCTCGCGGCGCAGGTTTTCGGCGCGCGCTACGCCGAAATCCGCACCCCCTCCGGCGCCATCGCCAACCTCATGGGCTTCATGGCCACCTGCCAGCCCGGCGACACGATCATCGCGCCCCCCGCCGCCATCGGCGGGCACGTCACCCATCACGCAGACGGCTGTGCCGGGCTCTATGGCCTGCGCATCACCGAGGCCCCGGTGGCGACCGACGGCTATACCGTGGACGTGGACGCCCTGCGCGCCCTTGCCCACGAGACGCGGCCCCGGCTCATCACGCTTGGCGCATCGCTCAACCTGACGGAACACCCGGTTGCCGAGGTGCGCGGCATCGCCGACGAGGTCGGCGCGCACCTCCTGTTCGACGCCGCGCATCAATGCGGCATCATCGCCGGCGGCGCATGGAAGAACCCCTTGGCCGAGGGCGCGCACCTGATGACGATGAGCACCTACAAGAGCCTCGGCGGCCCGGCGGGCGGCCTCATCGTCACCAACGACGCGGCTCTGGCCGAGCGGCTCGACGCCATCGCCTTCCCCGGCCTCACCGCCAATTTCGACGCCGCCAAATCCGCCGCCCTCGCCATCACGCTGTGCGACTGGAAAACCCACGGTCGCGCCTATGCCGCGCAGATGGTCGCCGTGGCGCAGGCGCTGGCCGACGCGATGGAGGCCGAGGGGCTGCCGGTGTTCAAGACCCGGGGCGTGGCCACCCGCTCGCATCAGTTCGCGCTCGAGGCCGCCGCGTTCGGCGGCGGGCAGGCGGCGGCGCGGCACCTGCGGCAGGCCGGTTTTCTCGCCTGTGGCATCGGCCTGCCCACGGCCCCGGTATCGGGCGACATGAACGGCCTGCGCATCGGCACACCCGAGCTTGTCCGTCGCGGGGTGACACCTGAACACGCGCCGGTTATGGCTCGGTTAATCGCCCGCGCGCTGCGCAGCCCCGAACCTGCAGGTTCGCGCGCCGAAACGACAGGTTGGCGGCGGGAATTCGACCAGGTGCATTACGTGACATAGGCGGCGTGCGCCCGATCCGGCACCGAGGATCTGGGGCAGGCCCCGGCGGTCTCCGGGGCCGTTTCAGATCGTTTGGTCGTAGGCGCCCACGCCCGGCTCGGTGCGGATCACCGCGTCGATATCGGCAAAGATCGCGCGCATCTCTGCCTCGCTCTCGCCGCTCTCGCAGACCACCACGAGGTTGGGCGTGTTGCTCGACGCCCGCACCAACCCCCACGAGCCGTTGTCGAGGATGACCCGCGCGCCGTTGACGGTGACCACCTCCCCGATGGGGCGGCCCGCCACGGTCTCGCCCGCCTCCTGCATCGCCACGAGCCGCGCGACGATCCTCTTGAGAACGCTGTATTTTTCGGTGTCGGCGCAATATGGAGACATGGTAGGCGTAGCCCATGTCTGCGGCAACGCGCGGCGCTGGTCCGACATGGACATGGACGGATTGCGGTCCATCAGCTTGCAGATTTCCACAGCCACGCGCAGCCCGCAATCGTAGCCGCGCCCCACCGGCCCGGCGAGAAAGTAGTGGCCCGATTTCTCGAACCCCGCCAGCGCGCCGAGCTGCTTGACGCGCCGTTTCATGTGGCTGTGGCCGGTTTTCCAGTAATCGGCCTTGGCGCCGTTCCGACGCAGCACCGGGTCCGACGCGAACAGCCCGGTGGATTTCACGTCCGCGACAAAGGTGGCGTTGGGGTAAAGCGCGCTGAGATCCCGCGCCATGATGACCCCCACCTTGTCGGCGAAGATCTCCTCGCCCTCGTCATCCACCACGCCGCAACGGTCCCCGTCTCCGTCGAAGCCGAGCGCGAAATCGGCGCCGGTGGCACGCACCGTTTCGGCCATGTCGTGGAGCATCTCCATCGCCTCGGGGTTGGGGTTGTAGTGGGGGAAGGTGTAATCGAGCCGGTTGTGCGAAGGGATCACCTCGACGCCGATGCGCTCGAACAGCTCCGGCGCAAAGGCCGAGGCCGTGCCGTTGCCGGTGGCGCAGACCACGCGCAGCTTGCGGGTCATGCGGAAATCGCCTGCAAGATCATCGAGATAGGCTTCGCGCACGCCATCGACGAACTCGTAGTTGCCGCCGGGATGGCGCGCGCCACGCCCCTCCAGCACGATATCGCGGAGCTCCGCCATTTCGTCGGGGCCATGCGTCAGCGGCCGCTCAAACCCCATCTTGACCCCGGTCCAGCCGTTGGGATTGTGGCTTGCGGTGACCATCGCCACCGCCGGAGCATCGAGGTGGAACTGCGCGAAATAGGCCATCGGCGACAGGCACGGGCCGATATCCTTTACGTGGATGCCCGCCTGCATCAGCCCGAGGATCAGCGCATTCTTGATAGAGAGCGAGTAGTCCCGGTAATCGTTGCCGACCGCGATCACCGGCTCGATACCGCGCGCGCGTATCTGCGTGCCGAGGCCGAGACCGAGCGCGGTGATGCCGGGCAAGTTGATCTCGTCGGGGTATTTCCAGCGCGCGTCGTACTCGCGGAACCCCGTGGGCGCGATCATCGGGTCGCGGAGAAACTCCCACGTGTTGGGGGTGACGGTGGGCAAGGGTCTGGTCATGAAAAGAACTCGCCTGCGGTCAGAGGGTGATCGGATGTGCCTTGGCCAGCCGATCGAACGCCATCAGCGTGTCGATCAGGCCAGGCATCTCGGCCAGCGGGATCATGTTGGGCCCGTCCGAGGGGGCGGTGTCCGGGTCCTCGTGGGTCTCGATGAACACCGCCGCCACGCCGAGCGCCACCGCCGCGCGGGCCATGACGGGGGCGAATTCGCGCTGCCCGCCGCTGCTGCCGCCCTGTCCGCCGGGCTGCTGTACAGAGTGGGTGGCGTCCATCACCACCGGGTAGCCGGTGCGCGCCATCTGCGGCAGGCTGCGCATGTCGGCGACCAGCGTGTTGTAGCCGAAAGAGGTGCCGCGCTCGGTCAGCAGGATGCGGCGGTTGCCGGTGGATTCGATCTTGGCCACCACGTTGGGCATATCCCAGGGCGCCAGGAACTGGCCCTTCTTGACGTTGATCGCGGCCCCGGTCGCGCCTGCCGCGAGCAGGAGGTCGGTCTGGCGGCAGAGGAACGCGGGGATCTGAAGGACGTCGGCCACCTCGGCCACCGCCGCGCATTGATCGGGCAGGTGTACATCCGTCAGCACCGGAATGCCGAACGTGTCCCGCACCGATTGCAGCACCTTCAGACCTTCGTCTAGGCCGAGCCCGCGCCGTCCCGAGAGCGAGGTGCGGTTGGCCTTGTCAAAGCTGCCCTTGAAGATCAGCCCGGCACCCGCGGCGTGGCACGCCTCTTGCAGTCTGCCGGCGATCATCTGGGCGTGATCGGCGGATTCGAGCTGGCACGGACCGGCAATGAGCGCGAGCGCCCGGTCGTTGCCGAGCGTCTGGCCGTTCAGGTCGACATGTTGCATATCAGGAAGACACCTGTTCGCGCAGAATGGACGCCGTAAGCGAGATCATCAGGTAGATACCAGAAAAGATCAGGAAGGCCAGAACGGTGTTTTCGAACACCTTGGGATAGGCGGCTTCCTGCGGAACTACGGGACGCGCGCTGACGGTGAGGTAGCGCACCTGCTTGTTGGCCTCGATCTCGGACATGCGCATGGTTTCGAGCGCGGATTGCAGCACGAGGTCGGCGGTGGCGAGATCGGCCTGCGCCATCTGGATCGCGGCGGTCTTGGATGCGAGCGATTTTTCGCCCGAGGCCGCATCTGTCAGGCGGCGCTTCTGGCGTTCAAGCTCGGCGCGCAGCACCTCGATCTCGCTTTCCAGCGCCTCGACCTTGGCCTGGTTGGGGCGCGGGTTGTTGTTCTGCACACTGAGCGCGAGCTCCTTTTCCTGAAGCTGCAACTCGACCGTGTTGATAAGGCTGCGGATGCTGGCAATCTCGCCCTCGGGGTCGAGGATGGTGCCCTCCTGCAGCGAGACGAGGCGTTCCTGCGCCGCGCGTCGGTCGGCCTTGGCCTGTTCGAGGCTCTCGGCGGCGGTCTTGACCGCATCGTTGCGCTTGTCGCGGCTGAGCTCGTCCACGCGCTCCTCGGCATAGGCGATGAGTTGCTCGTTGAATCGCACGCTGGTCTCGGGGTCGGCGGCGATCACCTCCATGCGCATCACGCCTTCGGTGGGATCGTAGCCGATCTTCACATGGTCGCGGAACAGGCTGTAGAGGTCCTCGGTACTGGCATCCGGGTCAAGCCGCTGGATCGGATCTATCCAGGGCTGTTTGAAATGCGCGCGATAGTCACGTTCGCGATCCAGGCGCAGCATGGCATCCTTGGATTCGAGGTATTCCTGCGTGGCGATAGCATCCTGCCCGGTGGCGAACTGCCCGGGCAGGAGACTGCCGAGCCCGCCCTTGCCGCCGCCGCTGCCATCGGCCGAAAGTATCAGGAAGGCCGAGTTGGAGGCATACATTGGGGTCGCCATCACGGCAAAATAATAGCCTGCGAGGAAGGTCGGCAGGATGACAAAGGCCGCGAGCCGTGAGAACAGCAGCAGCATCTTGCGCCGCCGCCGCTTGACGATGTCACGCTGGATGCCGACGATCTCGGCGGCGCGGCGGTCCGCCGGGCTGGTTTCGGTCGTGGGCAGATTATGGCCCGGCGCGGGCACCGTCTGAGGCAGTTGCACGCGGTCCTCGCCGCGCGCCTTGGCGCCGTCGCCCTTGACGAGTTCGAGCATTGTGGTTCGCTGGAACGGGTCGATGCCGCGGGCGCGCAGCAGCCGTACCGCATCGAAATCCGAGGTGGGGGCGAGCCCGTGCTTTTGCGCCACGCGCCGGGCCATGCGCAATTCCCGGCCCGTGAGCCCCTCGCGGCGGATGTCGTCGATGCTGGTGCCCGGCGCCTCTGCGCGGGTCTGGTCGATCTGGCCGTTGCGGGGCGGCTCGGGTTGCTGGGCCGCCTGCGGGCCCGGCGCATGTCCTGCCTGGGCCACGGATGCGGTCTGCGCCCCGGCCATGCCCTGCGCCCCGGCCATGCCCTGCGCCCCGGTGGCGGTGGCGGCGGCGCTCCGGCGGATGCGGAACTTGCTAACCCTGGGTTTCGTAGTCATAAAGCTCTTTTGCCTCTTCCAAGGTGTCGAACATGTAAAGCTTGCCGCCTGTTAGAACGGCGGCCGAACTGGCGAATTTCTCAAGCACGCGCGGATCGTGCGAGACGATGATGATCGTGGTGGTGCGCAGCCTTTCTTGCAGGATCTGGCCGGCCTTGCGATTGAATTCGACATCGGTGGTGCCGGGCATCCCTTCGTCAATGAGATACATGTCGAAATCAAGCGCCAGCATGAGCGCGAAACTGAACCGCGCGCGCATCCCGGAGGAATAGGTGCCGAGCGGCTGGTCGAAATACTCGCCCAACCCGCACAGCCAGCGGCAATATGCCTCTACGTAATCGGGGTCGATGCCGTAGAGTTGGGCAATGTAGCGGGCGTTTTCCTTGGCCGACAGGCGCGAGACCACCCCGCCCATGAAGCCCAGCGGGAACGAGATGCGGCAACCGCGCCGGATCACGCCCTCGTCAGGTTTTTCCAGCCCTGCCATCATGTTGATGACCGTCGTCTTGCCGGTGCCGTTGGGCGCGAGGATGCCAAGACTGCGCCCGAGCTCCACGCGGAACGATACCTTTTCCAGGATCACCTTGTGCCGTGTTCCTGTCCAGAAGGACTTGGAGACGTTTTCGAACTCGAGCATCAGAGCGCCCCGTTTATCGCCCGCACCTTGCCTGTGGCCTTGGTCAGTTTGGCCGTGCGGATCGTGTCATTATTCCTGATCTGCGGACAATATGCCATTTGATAGCGGCAATAATATGCTCCTGCGCACCAAAATTGCGACCATAGAGAGGCGGGCGTGGCAGCCGGGTGACGCAAAGCGGCATTCCGTGTGGCAGGACACCGGTGCCGATTGCCCGCCGCGCGCCGCTGGGCTAGGGACAGGCAGGAAAAGGCCCGAACGGGGGACACCATGAGCCGGATTTGCCATATCGAGTTGGATGACGCCAACCTGCCGCCGCCCACGCCCGAGATCGAGCAGGAACGCAAGGTGGCAATGTATGATCTCATCGAGGAAAACAGCTTTGCCCTGCCGGTGCGCGATGACCGGATCGTGCCCGAGGGCCCCTATCGCGTCGGGCTCGCGATCCGCGAAAAACGGCTGGTCTTCGACATCCGCACAGAGAAAAGCGAGCCGGCGGCCGAATTTCACCTGTCGCTGTCGCCGTTCCGGCAGGTGGTCAAGGATTACTGGGCTATCTGCGAGAGCTATTTCGATGCGGTCAAGAACATGCCCCCCTCGCAGATCGAGACCATCGACATGGCGCGGCGCGGCATCCACAATGAGGGCGCGCGCGTGCTGGCCGAACGGCTGGAGGGCAAGGCGGAGGTCGATTCCGACACCGCGCGCCGTCTCTTTACGCTCATCTGTGTGCTGCATCACGGGGGCTGAGCGAATGCCAGCGCCCTTGCCGCAATCGGTGCTGTTCTGCTGCGATCACAACGCCGTGCGCTCGCCGATGGCCGAGGGCATCATGAAGAAATTCTATGGCACTGAGACCTATGTGCAGTCGGCGGGTGTCAAGAGCGACATGGATATCGACGGCTTCGCGATCGCCGTGTGCCGCGAGATCGGGGTCGAGCTGGAACGTCACCGCACGCGCAGCTTTGACGAGATGGAGCAGTGGGGCGACGACCTGTCGTCCTTCGATCTCATCGTCGCGCTGAGCCCGGCAAGCCAGCGCCGCGCACTCGATCTGACACGGTTTTTTCACCTCGATGTCGCTTACTGGCCGATCATGGACCCAACCGGGCTTGCGCAGGAGCGCGCGGCGCGGCTTGAAGCCTATCGCAAGACCCGCGACCAGATCGTCGGCCACCTGATCGAGCGATGGGGGCCGCCCGACGAGGAGGAAGAGACCGCATGAGCGAAACGGCGCGCGCCTATTTCGAGGCGTTCAACCAAGGCGACATCGAGGGAATGCTCGCCTGCCTGAGCGACGACGTGCGTCATTTCGTGAACGAGGGGCAGGTACGCACCGGCAAGGATGCCTTTCGCGCCTTTTGCGAACACATGGCGCGGTGCTACCGTGAGGAACTGACCGACATGGTCATCTTTGAGGCCGACGGCGGGACGCGGGCGGCGGCCGAATACATCGTCAACGGCACCTATCTGGCAACGGACGAGGGCCTGCCCGACGCGCGGGGGCAGACCTACCGGCTGCCCGCCGGTTCGTTCTTTTCGCTCGAGGACGGGCGCATCACGCGGGTAGTGACCTATTACAACCTCGCCGACTGGATGCGGCAGGTCTCGGCATGATCCGGGTGGCGCGGCTCACGGGCGCGGCGCTGGCCGAGGCGCTGCCCGGGGTGGCGCGGCTGCGGATCGAGGTATTTCGCGCCTTTCCCTATCTCTACGACGGCGATCTCGCCTACGAGGAAAGCTATCTTCGGGTCTATCGCGACAGCGAAGACGCGATCCTCGTCGGGGCCTGGGACGGCGATCGGCTGGTGGGCGCGGCGA
>JADQCC010000078.1:8092-13829 GCA_016278295.1 Roseovarius sp.
GATGGCGGGCTGCGGCGTGCCGCTCACGCGGATATTCTACTGCGCCGAGAGCGTTCTGCTGCCCGAGTATCGCGGGCAGGGGGTCGGGCACCGTTTCTTTGACGCACGCGAGGCGCATGGCCGTGCGCTGGGCCGGACGCATTGCGCGTTCTGCGGGGTGGTGCGCCCGGTGGATCATCCCCTGCGCCCCGATGGGTATCGCCCGCTCGATGCCTTCTGGCGCAAGCGTGGTTATGCGCCGGTCACGGTGGCGGTGGCGCAGTTCCGTTGGAAGGATATCGACCGGACAACCGAGACCGATCACGATCTGCAATTCTGGATGCGGGCGCTGTGATCGCTCCCGCCAGCCCCGCGAAAGCGAGGAACACTTCGGGCCGAGCGAGGGGCGTTGGGAGGCTCTCGGGTCAGGTTCGAGGATCAGGGAGGCACATCGGTAGCAGTAGACTGCACACCATTTTTAGTTGAATGATGAATATCCATCCGTCTAATCTTTCTACGAAATTGGGAGGATTACGCGATGGAACGCCCTAACTATCTCGCGCAGGGGGAGGCCGCGCGGCTATTTCCTGTTCTCGCGACCACTTCAAAAGAGGGGCGGACGACGTCAATCGTTTTAGCCTGCATTTCCAAAGTCGAGGAATTCGGTGCGGAACTCCTGGCCACTGTCGGGCAGCGTGTTGGCAAGCGGTCAAGGCTTGAGACGTTCACGGAGATTGTTTTCAGGAACGAGAAAACCAAGGTCAAGGACCGCCCCGATGGCCTGATCGTTGTTCAAAGCGGTACCAAGGAATGGCGCGCGTTGGTTGAAGCCAAAATCGGGAACGCCGAACTTGGCTTCGAGCAAGTTGAGAAATATCGCGAGATTGCAAAGGAGCAGGGTATAGATTGCGTTATCACAATTTCTAATCAATTCGCTACGACGCCATCGAACCATCCCTTGGAGGAAGTGCGAAAAAGCCGCTCGAAGATACCGGTTTACCATTGGTCATGGATGTCTGTTTTGACCATCACCGACCTGTTGTTGAACAAGGAAGGTGTGGCGGACGAAGATCAGGGACTTCTCTTGAACGAATTGCGTCGGTTTCTGACCCATGAAAGCGCAGGCGTTAAGGGATTTGACCGCATGCCGCCTGAATGGAGCGAGATAAATCGCCTTGTATCCGCAGGCGGAAAGATTCCTGCGAAATCGAATGAAGCCATCGTGGTACTTGATGCGTGGCATCAGGAAACACGCGATCTTTCCCTTATTTTAAGCCGACAAACCGAGACAATTGTTGAGGAAAAGTTACCCAAAAAGCACCGCAACGATCCGCTTGAACGACGAAAGGGCGAATTGAGTGCGCTCAGGGAAACCTGTCAACTCAAGACAATACTACGCATACCTGGTGCTGCCGCTCCGCTTGAAATCGTTGCCGATATCGCGCGGCGAACAATCGACATTGGTATGACTTTGAGGGCCCCCGAAGACCGCGTTTCTTCAAAGGCAAGAATCAATTGGCTGTTGAGGCAACTCAAGTCCGAGAAGACGGATGAACTATTTGTAAGGTTGAATTGGCCTGGGCGGAGTGAGGCCACGCAATTTTCTATTGCGGAGTTAATGGTCGATCCCGGTATTTGCGAGAAGGAAAAAGCAGGACTTCAAGTTCTGAAATTTCAGGTCTTTATGGCGCGTCGGCTTGGTGGAAAGTTTACCCAGCAGACAAATTTCATAAAGGAGCTGGAGGATGTGGTGCCATTGTTCTATCGAGAAATCGGTCAAAATCTTTCTGAATGGCGTAAGCCTGCGCCACGTATCAAGCCGGACCGCCCGTCCTCCTCTGATGTAAGCGTTGCAGCCTTGCAGGAGGAAGCGGAAGATACCCCGGAAGAGTAGGCGCAACCATGCTGGGCAGTTGCCCACGCCGCTTCGAGTTTTCCCTTCCATGCCACGGTTTTGCTGGAATACTGCCCTGTGTCGGTGCTACACCTTGTCTTGCCCGGGGGGGCATCGGATAGGAGCACGCGCGATGGTGCGTCTTTTTGCATGGGCCCTCGGGGTTTGCCTTGTCGTGACGGGGGCCGCGCAGGCGGAGGGCCGCTACCGCGTCGGCTATGGCCTCGTATTCACCAATGACATTATCGGCGACGGGCATGATCGCTGGCGCACCGGCTCGGTCGCGTCGAGCCGCGTTTACGCGCCGGGCTGGAACGGAAGCGCGCCCGGGAAACTGGGCGAGTTGCTGGAATTGCGCTTCAACGGCGAGATCATCGCGCCCGACGACATCTCCACCCCGGCGCCGGGGGATCGTCCCTATGCCGGGGCGCTGAGCCTCGGGCTGCACAGCCACGTCGCGCGCGCCGGCATGGAATATGCCGTCGGCGCCGACCTCGTGATGACCGGTCCGCAAACCGGGCTCGACGATTTTCAGAGCTTTCTCCATGACAACGTGGGCGGCGATGACATCTCGCCCGGCGCGCGGCGCAACCAGGTGAGGGACGGGTTTTACCCCACCGCCGTTGTGGAGGCGGGGCGCAGCTTCGACCTCGGCGGCGTGCAGCTGCGGCCCTTTGCCGAGGCGCGGGTCGGCATCGAGACACTGGTGCGTGCGGGGGCCGATATTACCATAGGCCGCCTCACCCGCGGCGAGCTGCTTGTGCGTGAGCCGGTCACCGGCCAGCGCTATCGGGCGGTACGCGAGGATGCGCCCGGCTATGCCTTCGTGCTGGGGGCCGATATCGCCCATGTCGCGGATAGCGAATTGCTGCCGTCGCGCAGCGGTGTGCGGACCGAGGAGACGCGCACGCGGGTGCGCGGCGGGGTCCATTGGGAAGGGCAGGGCGGCGGTTCGGTATTCTACGGCGTGACCTGGCTCGGTGAGGAATTCGAGCAACAACGCGAGGGTCAGGTGGTCGGATCGCTGCAATTCCGGCTGCGATTCTAAAAATTTGCAAACCCGGGTTTGCAGGGCGAATCAGATTTGCTACTGTAACTCCAATAAAAAAAGACGAGAGGCAGGTATCAGGCATGGGAACGGGCTTTCGTGGCACGTTCGTCATCTCTTGGTCGCAAACGGAACTGGATGGTCAGCGCGCGTTACTGCCGCAGGCCATGTCTGTCGGGATGACGTGGTCCTGGCAGGGCGAGGCGGTCCGCGTGGACGGCCCGCCCAATCTGTTGCGGCTGGACATGGCGCAGGGCGAGACCGTGCAGCGCAGGCGCGCGGCTCGGATGGTGCGGCGGCTGGTCGGTGCGGCGATCAGCGGGCGTCGCGACCTGGATCGCATCGAGGTGGACGAGCCGATGAGCGACCTGGGCTTCGTGGTCACCGACGGGCTGCGCAGCTACACGGTCACGGTGATCGAGGTTGAGGGCGGCGCGCAGCCCCTGCTGATGTTTCTCGACGAATTTCCGCCGCAGCGCACAGAGATGTGGGTGGTCCATCATTCGCTCGACGGGTTGCACGGCACGAGCCCGGCATCGGGCGGCGTGATCTGTTTCACCCCCGGCACACGGATCGAGACACCCGAGGGCCCGCGACTTGTCGAAGAACTGCGTGAGGGCGACCGGGTGCAGACCCGTGACAGCGGCGTGCAGGATATCCGCTGGGTCGGCAGCCGCCGCATGACGGGGGCGCGGCTCTTCGCGATGCCGCGACTGCGCCCGGTGCGGCTGCGCGCGGGCGCGCTGGGCAGCGACGTCCCCGATGCCACGTTGCTGGTGAGCCCTGAGCATCGCTTGCTGGTGCGCGGCGAGGTGGCGCGGTCGTTGTTCAACACGCCCGAGGTGCTGGTGATGGCGCGCGATCTCATCAACAACGACAGCGTTGCCGTCGACCTGGCATCGCGCGAGGTGACCTATATCCACCTGCTCCTGCCCGGGCACGAGATTATCTGGGCCAACGGCGTGGAGACCGAGAGCTTTCACCCGGCGAGCGCGGCGCTCTCGACGCTTACCGAGGCGGATCGTGCGCGGCTGCTGGCGCTCGACCCGAATCTGGGGCACGAGCCGCATCTCTATGGCGGGCACGCGCGGCGCTGTCTCAGCCCGTCGGAGGCGGCGATCCTGCGGCACGAGGCGGCCTGAAGGGGCTGGCGGCGCCCGGAAGCAGGAGCCGCTGCCGCCGGGATATTCGCGGGATATTTGCTGCCGGGCGAAGCCTGGTGCGGGCGGCCTCTTGATAGCGGGGCGGCGGCGCTGTATCTGCGAGGCATGACCCGGGTGTTTGACATGGATGATCGCGCGCGCCTGCCCTGGCGCTTCTTTGGTGCGCAGCACAGCGTGCTGGCGCGTCTCTGACGCCGCGCGCCCCGTTTTCCATCCGACCGCAGCCATCAGCAACGGGAGAGGACCCATGTCCCCCAAGACACTCTATGACAAGATATGGGATGC
Source organism: Roseovarius sp. (assembly GCA_016278295.1). Lineage (GTDB taxonomy): Bacteria > Pseudomonadota > Alphaproteobacteria > Rhodobacterales > Rhodobacteraceae > Roseovarius. Next base: position 12,462 of record JADQCC010000078.1, read on the forward strand.
CCATCTGGCCCACGAGGCCGACGACGGCACCTGTCTTTTGTATATCGACCGCCACCTCGTCCACGAAGTGACCAGCCCGCAGGCCTTTGAGGGATTGCGCATGGCTGGGCGCACCGTGCGCGCGCCGGAAAAGACCATCGCCGTGCCCGATCACAACGTGCCCACCACACCTGACCGGGTGAAGGGGATCGAAAACCCCGAGAGCCGCATCCAGGTAGAGGCGCTGGACAAGAACGCACAGGATTTCGGCATCAACTATTATCCGGTGAACGACATTCGCCAGGGTATCGTGCATATCGTCGGCCCCGAGCAGGGCTGGACCCTGCCGGGCATGACCGTGGTCTGCGGCGACAGCCACACCGCCACGCATGGCGCCTTCGGTGCGCTGGCGCATGGTATCGGCACCAGCGAGGTAGAGCATGTGCTGGCCACGCAGACGCTGATTCAGCGCAAGGGCAAGAACATGAAGGTCGAGATCACCGGCACGCTTGCGCCCGGTGTCACGGCCAAGGACATCACCCTGTCGGTGATCGGCGCGACCGGCACGGCGGGCGGCACCGGCCACGTGATCGAGTATTGCGGCGAGGCGATCCGCGCGCTGTCGATGGAAGGCCGCATGACCGTGTGCAACATGGCCATCGAGGGCGGGGCGCGCGCGGGCCTCATCGCGCCGGACGAGGTGACGTTTGAGTATATCAAGGGCCGCCCCCATACGCCCAAGGGCGCGCAGTGGGAAATGGCGATGGAGTGGTGGAAAACGCTCTATTCCGACGACGACGCCCATTGGGACAAGGTGGTCACTCTCCGGGGCGAGGATATCGCGCCGGTGGTGACGTGGGGCACCAGCCCCGAGGACGTGCTGCCGATCACCGGGGTTGTGCCCGACCCGGCGAGCTTTTCCGGCGGCAAGGTGAACGCGGCGAAGCGCGCGCTGGAATACATGGGGCTGAAGCCGGGGCAGAAGCTGAGCGAGGTCGAGATCGACACCGTGTTCATCGGCTCCTGCACCAATGGTCGCATCGAGGATCTGCGCGCCGCCGCCGAAATCCTCAAGGGCAAGAAGATCAAGGAGGGTTTGCGCGCCATGATCGTGCCGGGCTCGGGCCTCGTGCGGGCGCAGGCCGAGGAAGAGGGGCTGGCCGACATCTTCAAGGAGGCCGGTTTCGAATGGCGGCTGGCGGGCTGTTCCATGTGCCTTGCCATGAACCCCGATCAGCTCAGCCCCGGCGAGCGCTGCGCGGCCACGTCCAACCGCAATTTCGAAGGCCGCCAGGGCCGTGGCGGTCGTACCCACCTGATGAGCCCCGCGATGGCGGCGGCGGCAGCGGTGACCGGTCGGCTGACCGATGTTCGGGAGATGATGTGATG
>JADQCC010000142.1 GCA_016278295.1 Roseovarius sp.
CTTTCTTGTACGGAATCTTTTCAAGATTCCGCTCGTCAACGGCAGCTTCAGGCCAGACCGCCCCGCGATGACCCGCCCGAGCGCCGTCATCCCCGGGGGCAGAGCGTCGCTTTGACATCTCCGCCATCGCGTGCATGGTGCCATCGACACCTGTCCCGGAGAACCGCCGAATGCTGAAATGGATCGACATGCCCCCGGTCTGGCTGGTGGGGTTTCTGGTGCTGGCTTGGGCGCAGGCGACGTGGGCGCCGATGGGCCTGAGCCTCGGCGGCGGATGGGTGGATTTTGCGGGCGGCGTGCTGGTGGGCGGCGGTGTGCTGCTGATCGCGCTGGCGGCGATGGAGTTCCGTCGCCACAACACCACCATCGTGCCGCACGAGACGCCCGGGCGGCTGATACAGTCGGGCATATTCAAACGGTCGCGCAACCCGATCTACCTGGGCGACGCGCTGATCCTCGCGGGGCTGATCCTGCGTTGGGACGCGGTGCTGGCGCTGCCGCTGATCCCGGTTTTCGTCTGGGTGATCGAGCGGCGATTCGTGATCCCCGAGGAGGGCCGGATGCGCCGCACGTTCCGGGCCGATTTCGCCCGCTATTGCGAAAAAACCCGGCGTTGGCTGTAGCGCCCGCGGCAAACTTGATATCGCAAGTCGCAAAATAGTGTGAAATAACCGCTTTCGTGAAAACCGGCCCGGCACCGGATGACCGGCGGCCATCGACAGACAGGATCTGCCAGAGGGGGACAGGAAACGTGAAGATCGGAACGCCAAAGGAGGTGATGGAGGGTGAGAACCGCGTCGCGATGACGCCGGATTCTGCGCTTCAGCTTCAGAAACTGGGATATGACTGCGCGATCGAGACCGGCGCGGGCGCGCGCGCGGGTTTCGCGGATGCGGCCTATGAGGAGGCCGGGGTCGAGATCGTCAAGACCGCCGCCGCGCTGTGGAAGGCGAGCGACGTGGTCGCCAAGGTGCGCGTGCCCACCGAGACCGAGCTGAAACGGCTGCGCGCGGATCAGACGCTGATTTCGTTCTTCAACCCCGGCGGCAACGAGGCCGGGCTGGAAACCGCCGCCAGGAAGGGCGCCACCGTCATCGCGATGGAGATGGTGCCGCGCATCAGCCGCGCGCAGAAGATGGACGCGCTGAGCTCGATGGCCAACATCGCGGGCTACCGCGCGGTGATCGAGGCCGGGGGCAATTTCGGCCGCTTCTTTACCGGGCAGATCACGGCGGCGGGCAAGGTGCCCCCGGCCAAGGTGCTTGTCGTGGGCGCGGGCGTCGCCGGGCTGGCCGCCATCGGCACGGCCACCTCGCTGGGCGCGATCACTTACGCATTCGATGTGAGGCCGGAAGTGGCCGAGCAGGTGGAATCGATGGGCGCCGAGTTCGTCTATCTCGATTTCGAGGAAGAACAGCAGGACGGATCGGCCTCGGGCGGCTATGCCTCGGTGTCGAGCCCGGAATTCCGCGAGGCGCAGCTGGCCAAGTTCCGCGAGTTGGCGCCGGAGGTGGATATCGTGATCACCACCGCGCTCATCCCCAACCGCGAGGCGCCGGAACTGTGGACCGAGGACATGGTGAAATCCATGAAGCGCGGCTCGGTGATCGTCGATCTGGCCGCCGAGCGGGGGGGCAACTGCAAGCTCACCGTCGCCGATGACAAGATCGTGACGGAAAACGGCGTGACCATCATCGGTTATACCGATTTCCCGAGCCGGATGGCGACGCAGGCCAGCACGCTCTATGCCACCAACATCCGCCACATGATGACCGACCTGACCCCGGAAAAGAACGGGCAGGCCGTGCATGACATGGAGGATGACGTGATCCGTGGCGCCACCGTGACGCACAAGGGCGAGATCACCTGGCCGCCGCCACCGCCCAAGGTGGCCGCGATCGCCGCCGCGCCCGCGAAGGAAAAGCCAAAGGAACTGACGCCGGAAGAGAAACGCGCACAGGAGATCGCGGCGTTCAAGGCGCAGACGAAACGGCAGGTGACGCTGCTGGCCATCGGCGGCGCGCTGGTGCTTGGCGTCGGTCTCGTGGCCCCGGCGAGCTTCATGCAGCATTTCATCGTGTTCGTGCTGGCGGTGTTCGTCGGATTCCAGGTGATCTGGGGCGTGAGCCACAGCCTGCACACGCCGCTGATGGCGGTCACCAACGCGATTTCGTCGATCATCATCCTCGGCGCGCTGATGCAGATCGGATCGGGCTCGGGGCTGATCACGCTGCTGGCCGCGCTGTCGGTGTTCATGGCCGGGATCAACATTTTCGGCGGCTTTCTCGTGACACGGCGGATGCTCGCCATGTTCCAGAAATCATAAGGAGTAGGGGATCATGGATTTCGGTTTCACGACGGCCGCCTATGTGGTTTCGGCCATCCTCTTCATCCTCAGCCTTGGCGGGCTCTCGGGACAGGAAAGCGCCAAGCGCGCGGTCTGGTACGGCATGGCGGGCATGGCGCTGGCGGTCATTGCCACGCTGATCGGGCCGGGGGCGGGGCTGTGGCTTTTGTCGCTGATCCTGGTCGCCGGTGGCGGCGTGATCGGCTGGGTCGTGGCCAAGCGCGTGCAGATGACGGAAATGCCGCAGCTGGTGGCGGCGATGCACAGCCTTGTGGGGCTGGCGGCGGTGTTCGTGGGCTACAACGCGCATCTCGAACTGGTGCGCGTGCTGCCGATGGACGCCACGGCGCGCGAGGCGCTGGCGGGCTTTGCCGCGGTTCTGGCCCACAAGACGCCGGTGGAAATCAGCATCCTGCGGGTCGAGCTGTTTCTCGGGGTGTTCATCGGGGCGATCACCTTTACCGGCTCGGTCGTTGCCTTTGGCAAGCTCGCGGGCAAGGTGAACTCGGCGGCGACCAAGCTGCCGGGCGGGCACATGCTCAATGCCGGCGCGGCGGCGATCTCGCTGATCTGCCTGGTGTGGTATGTCAACAGCGGCGCCATGTTGCCGCTGTTGCTGATGACGCTCGCCGCGCTGTTCATCGGCTATCACCTGATCATGGGCATCGGCGGCGCCGACATGCCGGTGGTGGTCTCGATGCTCAACAGCTATTCCGGCTGGGCGGCGGCGGCGATCGGCTTCAGCCTCGGCAATGACCTGCTGATCGTCGTGGGCGCGCTGGTCGGCTCTTCCGGTGCGATCCTGAGCTACATCATGTGTCGCGCGATGAACCGGCAATTCGTCAGCGTCATCCTCGGGGGCTTTGGCGGATCGCAGGGCCCCGCGGCCGAGATCGAGGGCGAGCAGGTCGCCATCGACGCGGACGGTGTGGCGCTGGCATTGAACGAGGCCGACAGCGTGATCATCGTGCCGGGCTATGGCATGGCGGTGGCGCAGGCGCAGGGGGCGGTCTCGGACCTCACCTCCAAGCTGCGGGCAAAGGGCAAGAATGTGCGCTTTGCCATCCATCCGGTGGCCGGCCGCCTGCCGGGGCATATGAACGTGCTGCTGGCAGAGGCGAAAGTGCCCTACGACATCGTCATGGAGATGGACGAGATCAACGAGGACTTTCCCGACACGGATGTGGCGATCGTCATCGGCTCCAACGATATCGTCAACCCGGCGGCGCAGGACGACCCCAACAGCCCGATTGCGGGAATGCCGGTGCTGGAGGTGTGGAAGGCCAAGCAGGTGTTCGTCTCCAAGCGCGGGCAGGGCACCGGCTATTCCGGCATCGAGAACCCGCTGTTCTTCAAGGAGAACACGCGGATGTTCTACGGCGATGCCAAGGCCAGCGTGACGAGCCTGCTACCGAAGATCGAGTGAGCCCGACGCGGCCGGGAGAAAGGGGCGTGGCCGCAGGGTCGCGCCCCTTTCTCATGGGTTTCCCTTTGGCTGACGGCGGGTTTTGGAGTATTTTCACCAAGAAGAAGCCCGAAGCCTGTGCAGTATACGGTTGTGTTCCGCTAAATCATTGGGTTTTCAGGGAAAACCTCTTTTGCACGGGGGCGTGGTGCGCTAAGGAACAGCGCAGGATCAGGAGACCGGCCCATGCCCGCCATCGCCGACCATCCGCTGCGCTACGAGCTGGCCAACGAGCTGCACGCGCGGCCGTTTCCCACCCTCGCCGCGCCCTGCACGGCGATCTATTTTGCCGTCAAGCGTGAGCAGGACGCCGCCAAGCGCGACCGCGCGGCCGATCTCGCGCATCTCACCGCGCTGCTCGATCGCTACGGTGCCATGCACCCGCAGCCCGGTGCCACGCATTATTTCGGCGAGATCGGGCGGCACCGGCTCAAGTGGGAGAGCCATACCGAGATGGTGACCTACACGGTGTTCAGCGAGGGGGCGAGCGAGCGGCCCTTTGACCCGGCCGATTTCGACGTGTTCCCCGACGACTGGCTGGCCGAGGCGCCGGGGCAGCGGATCACCTCGGCGATGATCCGGGTGGTGCCGTGGGACAGCCGCGAGGGGGCGCGGACGGATATCGACCGCTGGTTCGTCCCGGAGAGCGTGGCGGTGGCGCGGGTGCTCGACGATGCCGGGGTGATCGCCGGCGATTTCCGGATCGACCCGGCGGGGCATCTGCGGTTCTCGCTGCACGTCGCCCCCGAAACCGGGCAGCGGCGGATCGGGCGGATCGTGCAGCGGCTGTGTGAGATCGAGACCTACAAGACCATGTCGATGCTGGGCTTTGCCCGGGTGCGCGAGATGAGCCGCCAGATGGGCGAGACCGACAGCCGCCTGAGCCGCCTGGTGGGCGACATGACCGGCGGCAGCCAGCCCGCCGAGGACACGCTCGACGGGCTGCTGGAGGTGTCGGCCGAGCTCGAGGCGCTGGTGGCGCAATCCTCGTTCCGGTTCGGGGCGACGGCGGCCTATGAGCAGATCGTGCATCAGCGGATCGGGGCGCTGCGCGAAGAGCGGTTCAACGGGCGGCAGACCTTCTACGAGTTCATGATGCGGCGATACGATCCGGCGATGCGCACCGTGGCGGCGACCAAGGACCGGCTCAAGGCGATGTCGGACCGGGCGATGCGGGCGGGCGATCTGCTGCGCACCGGGGTGGACGTGGAGCGCAGCGCGCAGAACCAGAGCCTGCTGGAGAGCATGGACCGCCGCGCCGACCTGCAACTGCGGCTGCAACGCACGGTCGAGGGGCTCAGCGTGGTGGCGATCAGCTATTACGCGGTGTCGCTGGCGGGCTATCTGCTCTATCCGCTGACCGATGTTCTGGGGGTGAGCAAGGGCATGATCACCGCCGTCGTCACCCTGCCGGCGGTGGCCGTGGTGTGGTGGATGGTGCAGCGCATCCGCCGCAAGCTGCACTGAGAGTTTGCCATGCCGGGGCCGGGGGCGCATGATCGAAGGGCGAGACGTCAGGAGGAGATGCCGATGCCCTTTGCCGATTTCATCATGGATTTCCCGTCCCTCGACCTGCCCTTTCCCGAGGACGTGGTGCAGAGCCGCGCCGTCCGCTCGGAGCACGGGCTCAGCGTGTTCTTCACCTTTCTTCAGGACATGGTTCTGCCGCCGCACAGCCACGGCCCGCAATGGGGCACGGTGGTGGAGGGCGAGATCGAGTTCACCATCGGTGGCGAGACGCGCATCTATGGACCCGGCGACAGCTATGCCATCGGCGCGGGCGTCGAGCATGGCGCGAAGATCAAGGCAGGCACGCGGGTGATCGACGTGTTCGCCGAGCCGGACCGGTATCCGCTCAAAGGCTAGCCGCGCAACCGGGGGCCAACGGTGCCGCGCCCGGCGCGCCGGGTCAACGCCACAGCCACGCGTGGCCCGCCAGCGCGCCCTGCGCCTTGGCCAGCAGCCGGTTGGCCGCCCCCGCGCGCGGCACCTCTGCGTGTGCCAGCCGGTCGGCCACCACCTCCACCGGGCAGGGCAGGCCGGTGACCGGATCGCGGTAGCGCGGGTAGTCGATCAGGGTGGCGTGGACCAGCCCTTCGAGCGCGGGCCGGGCGCGGCGCCGCGCGGGCACCGGACCGAGATCGCGGGTCAGGCCCCAGCCCGCGTAAAAGGGCGCGCCGGTGGTGGTCACCCGCACCCCGCGCAACAGTGCCTCGAACCCCAGAAGCGAGGTCATCGTCCAGACCTCGGCCACCTGCGTCAGAAGCGCGGCGGGATCGGTGCCGGCGACCACCAGATCGGCGAGTGCGTCGAGCGCCCCGGGCGGCACCGCGCCGGGGCGCAGCCCGGCCTCGACATCGGGGTGCGGCTTGTAGAGGATCACCGCGCCGGGGTTGTCCGCGCGCGCGCGGCGCAGCAGGTCGAGATTGGTGGCAATCGCGCCCGCGCCGAGCCGGATCGAGGCGTCATCCTCGACCTGCCCCGGCACCAGGATGCGGTGGCCGTCGGGCAGGGCGGGGGCGGGCGTGCCGAGGTTGTACTTGCTGAGCCCGTGATCCGTCAGCGTCGAGACGAGGGCGCGGGCACGCTGTGCCTGATCGGCGCGCAGCGTCTCGCGCATAGTGATCAGCCGCTCAAGCCGGCTTTCGCGGCCGGGATCGTAGTAGATGCCGAGATCGTCGAGCACCAGCGACAGGGGCGGCACCAGATCGGCCCCGAGCCCGCGCGAACGCAGGAAGCCGTCCTCGACGTGCAGCGCGGCCTCGGGGGCGTCCGTCTTTGCCGAGGCCCAGGCCATCGCCGGGCGGTCGGCGCGCGCGCGCCCGAAGACCACCCGCCGCCGCGTGCCGAAGAAGCGCTGGATCGGTGCCCGTTTCCACAGCCGCATGCCATGCGCCGTCCAGCCTCGGTGATCGTCGCGCCAGGCGCGGGTTTCGGCCTCGAACTGGTCGAGCGCGGTTTCCAGATCGCAGAGCCGGTCGCGGCAGGGATCGTACCAGGTGGGGGCCAGGATCATCGCCCCGGCGAACAGCTGTGCGCGGGTGAGGGTGCGGGTGCGCCGCGCGAAGGGCGCGGCGTGGCGGTCGTCGGTCAGCCCCCACCCGGCATAGAAGGGCCGCCCGAAGACCTGCGGGCGGTGGCCCGCGAGGATCGCCTCGAACCCCATCTGCGACGACACGGTATAGACCGCCTGCGCGCCTTCGAGCAGCGGCCAGGGGCTGAGCGGCGCGGTCAGCAGGCGCACGCGCCCGACGGCGTCCGCCGCCGAGAAATAGCCCCGACGGTGGCCCTGGACGGTTTCGGGGTGGGTCTTGATCAGGATGGGCGCGCCGGGGTGCTCTTCCTGCGCGAGGATCAGCATCTCGCGGAAGGTGCCGGCATCCGCCCCGCCATGACGGACCGAGGCATCGCCATATGTCTGGTCGATCACCAGAACGTAGCCCGGATCGGGGCAGGGCAGGGCCGGGTCGACGCCGGAATACTTGGTCAGGTGGCCCGCGCGCAGCCGCGCCATGGCGTCGCGCGCACGGTCCAGAAGCGGGGTGTCGTCGAGCGGGTGGCGCGCGAGCGTTTCCTCGATATCCGAGGGCACGCCTGCATCGAAATGCACGCCCTGCCGGTCGAGCAGCAGCCCCAGCGGCGCCGCGCCGCTGCGCCCCGGCAGGACCGAGCGCAGGAATGCGTCCTCGACGCGCAAGAGCCCCGCGCCGGTACGGTTCGCCACCGCCTCGCCGCGCGCGGCGACCGGGCTCTTGCCCCAGACCGCCACGAGGTCCCCGGCGGATGGCCAGCCGAGGCGCAGGTCGTAGCCGGCGAGGTGCAGGATGCGCCTTACCCGCCGCTGCCACAGGAACCCGCCGTTGAAATGGAAAACCCGCCGGGGCGTATCGGTCCCGGCGGGTGCGTCGCCCTGTTCTGGCGTCATACGTCGCCTTGCAGCGTGCTCGATGCGGTCGAGACCGAGCCGACCGCGCCCAGCGTGCCGGTGAGCGCCGAGATGACCTTGGCCCACTGCGCGAAGGGGGCCTCGGTCACGTAGATCGTATCGTCGTCGCGGATCGCGAAATCGCGGGCCATGAACATGCCGTTGGGCTGCGTGAGGTCGAGCACGTAGACCATGCGCTGCGCGCCCACGAGATCGTCGCGGCCCAGCACCTGGTTGGCGATATCCGCCGGTTCGTTGCGCAGCACGAACACGCCGGTGGGATCGGAGGCCGACACGCTCAGCCCGCCGACCTGCGCCAGCCCTTCGAGCGCGCTCAGCGTCTGGGTCTGGAAGGTCACGCGCGCCTGCGTGCCGGTGGCCCCGAGCGCGGTATAGGACCGGGTGTCGGCCTCGACGAGAACGCGGTCGCCGGCGCGCAGGGCGATGTCGAATTGCGGATACTTGAACAGGTCCTGGAACCAGACCTTGGCGCGTTTCTCGCCGCGGATCACGGTGATCTGCGCGACCTCGGGCTTGATGGCGACGCCGCCCGCCGCCGCGATCATTGCCGAGAGCCGCCGCGTCGGTGCCTCGATCGGATAGACGCCCTGCCCGGCGACCGCGCCGCTCACCGATACGGTCGAGCCGTCACCGGCCACGCGGCGCACCTCGACCTGCGGATCGGGGGTCTGCTGGTCGAGCTGTTCGGTGATGGCGCGGCGCACCTCGTTCGGCGTGTTGCCCGCCGCCTTGATACGCCCGGCATAAGGTACGAAGATGAAGCCCTGGCCATCGACCTGCACCTCTTCGAGGACGGTCTGGTTTGCGGTCGCCCCGGTCAACAGCCCGTCATCGACATTTTCCCAGATGGTGAGGCCCAGCTTGTCGCCAGGACGGATCGTGTCAGAGCCGAGAAGCCCGGCATTGAGAAAATCCTCGGTAAAGCCGAGCGCCGGCTGCACGGCGGTCGCGCGGGTGACGCGATCGTTCACCGTCACCACAAAGGCGTCGCCCTGTCGCTGCACCGATCCGGCATAGATTTCGCGCTTGTTGGGGCCCAGTCGTGGCAGGCCGCACCCGGCCACGAGGCTTGCCACCAGCAAGAGGGCGAGGGGACGCGCCCATCGGGAGTGTCGGGGTGTCACTGCTCGGTCTCCTCGACCTGTTCTTGTTCTGCCTCGGTATTTTTCCCGGAACGCTATCGCAAGGGGCCTGAAAAATCCAGCTTTTCCTATGGGCTGCCTCAGGGAACGACGCGCAACTGTTGCCTTGGTGCCGCGGTGCCGCGGCTCAGCGCGTCGTAGGGATCGTCGGGTGCGAGCATCATGTCCACCACTTGCCGCAGCACCTGCCGCCGGCCGCGCGCCGAGTAGAACCCGCCGGGAAGCTGGCTGGTCTCCAAGAGGTAGCGGCGGTAATCGGCATAGGCGCGCCGGTCGGGCCGCTCGGCCCGGGCAAAGAATTCGGGCAGCGGCAGGGTCGAGACGAATTCGGGCTTGGCATAGACCGCCGCGCCGAAGGTGCGCAGGGGGATGCCGCGCCACAGCACCTGCTGCCCGGCGGTGGAGTTGACGGTGACGGCGCTGCGCGCCTCGTCGAGCAGCGGTGCGAGCTTGCCGCCGCGCAGGAAATGCACCCGGCCCCTCAGCCCGTGGTCGTCCACCAGCCGGCGCAGCGTGGCGCGAAGGGGGGTGCGGCCGTCCTCGAGCGGGTGCGCCTTGACCACGAGGTGATGATGCGGCGGCGCGCCCTCGGCAAAGCCCTTGATGACCACCTCGAGGAACCCGGTCATCGACGAGAACGGCGAATGCGCCTGGAACGAGGCGTCGTGTTCGAGTTGCAGGAGCGCGACGTGATAGGGAAAGCCGCCGGTGCGGATGCGCCACGTCGCCACCCGCCGTTCCAGCGCGAGCGCGGGCATGAACAGCAGCCGCCGCAGGTAGAGCGCGAATTCAGCCCCCACGCCGATCGCCCGGTGCGGGCGGAACCGGCGATAGCCCCGGTTCAGCGCCAGCACGCAGCCGTGATAGAGCGCGCCGTAGAAGATGTGCTCGCGCATGTCGCCCCAGCTCGCGGGCGGCAGGGCGGTATCCATGTCCGAGGTGGCGAGGGCTGTGCGCATCTCGTCGATACCGAGATTCATCAGCCGCGAATGGCCGTTCGCGCCGCCGCGCTCGTAGGTGATCCAGTAGGGGCGCATGTAACCCTCTTCGAAGACATGCACCGTGATCCCCGCCGCGCGGGCGATGGCCACCGCCTCGGCATGGACGGGCCGTGTGTCGCCGTAGAGCACCAGATCGGTCACGCCATGCGCCTCGATCAGGGCGCGGAAGGCTGCGGGCCAGCGGTCAGGCGCGTCGCGAAAGGCGATGTAGCGACCGGCATCGGGCCAGAACGCGCGGTCGCCCGCGTTGAAGCCGACGCGCCGCACCTCGGCCCCCGACCGGCGCAGCATTTGGCCCAGCCGGTGAAAAAACGGCCCGTGCGGCCCCTGCAACAACAGGAAAGAGCGCCCTTTTCCGGTCAGTCCCGGCATTCCCGCATATCCCCGCTCACCCTCGTTCCGGGGCTCTCGTAGCGGAAAATTCGGGCGAAAATAAGCCTCTTGTCGCAGGCTGACTTGTCTTGGGCCGGTCGGGGCGCTAGGCCGTTGGGGCAGGCCAGCAAGGGGAACGGCGCGCATGTTCACAGGCATCATCACCGATATCGGCCGGGTTCGCGCGGTCGAGCAGCGCGGCGACATGCGCGCGCGGATCGCGACCGGTTATGACACCGGCACCATCGAGACGGGGGCCTCCATCGCCTGTGACGGCGTGTGCCTGACGGTGGTCGATCTCGGCCCCGACTGGTTCGATGTCGATATCTCCGCCGAGACGCAGTCGCGCACCAACCTCTCGAAATGGACGGACGGGCGGCGCCTCAACCTGGAGAGATCGCTCAAGGTGGGCGACGAATTGGGCGGGCATATCGTTTCAGGCCATGTGGACGGGCTGGCCGAGGTGGTATCGGTGGCCGCGGAAGGCGACAGCACCCGCGTCACGCTGCGCGCGCCCGCGGATTTGGCGCGGTTCATCGCGCCCAAGGGGTCGGTGGCGCTCAACGGCACCTCGCTTACCGTGAACGAGGTCGAGGGCCGCGATTTCGGGGTCAACTTCATCCCCCACACGCGGCAGGTCACGACATGGGGCGACGTGGCCGTGGGCGACATGGTCAATCTGGAGATCGACACGCTGGCGCGCTACGTGGTGCGGCTCGCCGAGGCGGGGTGAGGCGGGGGCCGGCTCATGCCTCTGCCGGCACCGCCGCGCGGTAGAGGTGCCAGGTGGCGTGGCCCAGCACCGGCAGGACGATCACCAGGCCCAGGAACAGCGGCAGCGTTCCGAGAACCATCGCCACCGCCACGATCAGGCCCCAAGTGGCTGAAACGCGGGGGTTTTCGCGCACCACCTTGAGCGAGGTGAGCACCGCCACCGTCACGCCCGCGCGCCGGTCGATCAGCATGGGAAAGGCGGTGAGGCTGAGCGCCAGCACCATCGCGGCGAACACCGCGCCCACGCCCACGCCCAGCACGATCATTGCCCAGCCGGGCCCCGTGGTCAGCACGTCCCCGATAAAGCCCGCGACCGAGGCCGGCGGCTCGGGGCCAAGGGTGGCGTTGTAGATCACGCTCGCGGCGAACATCCACGCGAGGAACAATCCCATGAGCACCGCGCCCAGCACGATCACAGGCACGATGACCGGCGCGCGCATCACCGAGAATGCCGCGCCCCAGCCCGCGCGCCCGGTCGCTTCGCGCTGACGGCTCATCTCGTAGAGGCCGGTGGCGACCACCGGCCCGAGCAGTGTAAACCCTGCGGCCAAAGGGAAAAGCATCGGCAGGCGCGCCATGTGAAACGCGGTGAGCGCGAGCGCGATGCCGATGATCGGGTAGATCAGGATGAGAAAGATCACGTCGCTGCGCAGCGCGCCGAAATCCTCGATGCCGCGGCGCAGGGCGGTGCGCAGGTCGCCATTGGTCAGGTGGTGCACCTCGGGCGGGGTGTCGGCGTGGCCGCGCAGGGCGTCGGTCGCCTCGGCGGCGGTGCGCCCGGCGCCGAACGCGGCTTCGGCGGCCCAGCTCAGGGGGTTTCCGATGGTTCGGGTCATGGTGTCCTCCCGCTTGTTCGCGACGCCGGATGCGGCGTTCTGCCACACCATGATAGCACGCAATGGCGCCTCGTCACACTCACGATCCGGCGACGGGCGCGGCGCCCGAACCTGCAGGTTCGGGCGCCGAACCGCACGGTTCACACCTTGCTTTCGCCTTGCGGCGGGGCATGGTGCGCGGCATGGATCGGCGCACAGGACGCAGTTGCGGAGGCGGTAATGAAATTCTCGACGGTGACGGACCGGCTCGCCGGGCTGGGCGGGGCGAAGTGGCGGGTGCACGAGCGCGCCGCCGAAATGGCGCACGCGGGGTGCGACGTGATCCGCCTGACCATTGGCGAGCCCGACATCGCCGCACCGCCCGCGCTGATCGCCGATGCGGGGGCGGCGCTGGCGGCGGGGCGCACGGCCTATTCCAACGGGCGCGGCGAGGCGGGGCTGCGCGCGGCGCTGGCGGCGCTCTACACCGCGCGGCGGGGCCGCGATTTCACCCCCGAACAGGTGATCTGCCTGCCCGGCACGCAGACCGCGCTATTCGCCGTGATGGCGGCGCTGGTGGAGGCGGGCGACGAGGTGCTGGTGGGCGATCCGATGTATGCCACCTACGAGGGCGTCATTCGCGCCACCGGGGCCGGGATGGTGCCGGTGCCGCTGGACCCTGCGCGGGGCTTTTGCATGGACGCGGGCGACCTGGCCGCGCGGGTTGGCCCGCGCAGCCGGGCGATCCTGCTCAACACACCGCACAACCCCACCGGCGCGGTGCTGACCGAGAATGACATCGCGGCCATCGGTGCGGTGGCGCGGGCACATGACCTGTGGATCGTGGTGGACGAGGTGTACGAGGACCTGGTGTTCGACGGCGTGCGATTCGTCTCACCGCTCGCCGATCCGGCGCTGGCCGACCGGGTGATCGCGGTGTCGTCGATTTCGAAAAGCCACGCCGCGCCGGGGCTGCGCAGCGGCTGGTGCATCGGCCCGCAGGCGTTCATCGAGGCGCTGTTGCCGCTGGCGGAGGTGATGCTGTTCGGCAACCAGCCGTTCATCGCCGATGCCACCGAGGCGGCGATCCGGCGCGGATCGGAGGTGGCGGCGGGGATGCGGCAGCGCTATGCCGCGCGCGCCGCGGCGCTGGCCAACACGCTCGAATCCGGCAGCGGGCTGCGTGTGCACCGTCCGCAGGCGGGGATGTTCGCGATGGTCGATGTGTCGGCCACGGGGATGAGCGGGGCGGCCTGGGCCGACGATCTGCTGGCGGAGAGGGGCGTCGCGGTGATGCCCGGCACGGCATTTGGCGAAACGCTCGAATCGTGGGTGCGGGTGGCGCTGACGGTGGACGACTCGCGACTCATGGAGGCCGCCGCGCGGATGGCGGCCCATGCGTGGATTCCCGCGTAAGGTCAAAGATGAACCTACATTTTCCTAACAATATCCCGGACTCCGCCGCCCTGTCCGACAGGTGTGTGGTATCTGGGCCACAATTGCCGCGGGATGCGCGCGGGGCGGGGGGGGCTTCGTTGACACCCG
>JADQCC010000210.1 GCA_016278295.1 Roseovarius sp.
CGCGCATCGACACCGCCAATCCCCGCCGCGTGCAGCGCGCATGGGAGGTGCAGGCCGCCACCGGGCGCGGGCTGGCCACCTGGCAGGACGCCACGCCGCCGCCGCTCCTGCCGCTGGCGCGCGCCACGCCGATCCTCGTCGAGGCGCCAAAGGACTGGCTCGGGCCGCGCATCGCCCGCCGCTTCGACGCGATGCTCGACGCGGGTGCGCTCGACGAGGCGCGCGCCAACCTGGCAGGGTGGGACGCCGCGCGCCCCGCATCGCAGGCCATCGGTGCGCCGGAACTCATCGCCCATCTGCGCGGCGAGATGACGCTCGATGCGGCCCGCGAGGCCGCGATCACCGCCACCCGCCAATACGCCAAGCGTCAGCGCACGTGGTTCCGCGCCCGTATGCAGGGCTGGCACCGCGTGCCGGCCGAGACGCTCTGAGGTCGGGCCTTCGCGACCGCGCCGTCACGCCTCGCGGCCATGCGCCTTGAGCCGGGCGTGCAGCTTTCCCGCCTCGGGCGCGCCGGTCTCCAGCGCGAAGACATAGGCATGGGTGAGAAAGAAACACGCCGCGTCGAGATCGTTCAGCCGGTCGGCGGCCCGCGCATAGAGCCGCGCCAGCGCCCGCCGGTCGCCGGCGTCATGCGCCGCGAGGATCGCCGCCTCGAGCCGTTTCACTCCGCCGCCCGTGCCATCGCGCGGCGGGTCTCGATCTTGCCGGCCACCCAGTCGTGAAAGCAATGGGTGGGGCTGTCCATCACCGGCGAGAACCGCCCGCCGTCGAACCGCGCCGCGTGGCGGCCCCGCTGCATCCCCTCGACCACAAAGATGTCCTCCTCGAACACCGTCTTCCAGAGCTGGGTGTTGCGCATCTTCAGGCCCTCTTCGGCATTGGGCACGGCATAGTAGAGGTGGACATGCTCGACCGTGCGCTCCGGCCCCCTGGGCTCCAGGATGATGGCAAAGGCATGGTCGCGGTGCACACCGAGCAGGACGTTGGGATAGGCCGCGATATACTCGGCCTGTTCGTTCCACTTCGCGCCGACATCCTCGAAATCGGGGAATTTCTCGCCGGTCTCGTTGGTGATCTGGCGATAGACCATCGTGCCCTGCCCGGAATACGCGCCGCGCTTCTCGATGTGGTAGTGGTCCTCCAGCCGCGAATAGCTGTTGAGGCCGGGATGCACCCAGGGCAGGTGATAGCTCTCGCAGTAATTCTCGACCGCGAGTTTCCAGTTGGTCGCCACCTCCAGCGTGAAGCGGCTGTCATGGCCGCCGTGATACAGCGGCAGGTCGAACTCCGACCAGCGGGCGATGAGATCCGACATCGCCTCCTCGAACGGGGCGGCATCGCCCGAGACGTTGATCCAGACCACGTCGCGCCAGATGTGGCTGCGCACCTCGTTGAGACCCAGCTCGTCGCGGCGGATGGCGTCGTGGACATTGCGGCCCGGCCCGCCGACATGCGGGGTCGAGACGAGGTTGCCCTTGGTCGAGTAGCACCACGAATGGTAGGGGCAGCGGATCGCGCCCTCGATGCGGCGCGGTTCCTCGACGAGGATCATGCCGCGATGGCGGCAGATGTTCTCGAACACGCGCACCGCGCCCTCCTTGTCGCGGATCAGCAGCAGCGGCACCCCGAGAAATTCGAGCGGTTTCGCATCGCCCGGCTCGGGCACGTCCGCGCCCACGGCAAGCCCCGCCCATTGCGAGAACAAGAGCGCCTGGCGCTCTTCCTCGAAAACGGCCGCGTCGGTGTAATGGGCGTTGGGCAGGCCGCGCGCGGCCTCCACGCCGACGCGCACCTGGCCAAGATCGGTCAGCGGCTGGCTCATGTCGTCTCTCCCGTTATGCGTCACGAGAGGCACGATAGCCCGGAAAGGCCGCGCGCGGCGCACCCGCTTGCGACCCGAGTTTCCTCAAGGCGACATGGCGGGAGGGCGACATGGCGGGATTTTGCCTGTTCACCAAGTCATGTATTTCACGTCATCCGCGTCCTGTGCAACTATCACGGGAAGAGTAGCGCCATGCCGAAAGAGGGACGATATGCTGGGACTGGTCTTGTGGTGTGACGGGACAGCGCGGCGCGCGCTGATCTGGTGTGAGGATCACGGCGATCTCGCCTGGTACGACGCGGGCGGCGAAGGGGCGGCAGCGGTCCCGGTCCGCGCGGGCGATCTCGTCCGTGTGGGCGTGAGCGCGGCGCCGGGGCTGCGCCGCGCGTGGGCGCTGCGGATCGTGGCGCGCGGCGCGCATGCGGAGCTGCCGCGACTGCTGTCGCGCGACGCCGCGGGCTGATTCTGCCCGCTCAGATCCCGCGCGACATCGCCGCCACGCCGGTCCGCGCCATCTCCACCAGGCCGAGGGGCCGCATCAGATCGGCGAAAGCGTCGATCTTTTCCGGCGCGCCGGTGATCTCGAAGACAAAGCTGGTGAGCGTGCTGTCCACCGCGTTGGCGCGAAAGATATCCGCCAGCCGCAGCGCCTCGACCCGCTTGTCGCCCTCGCCCTCGACCTTCAGCAGCGCCAGCTCGCGCTCCACGCTCGGCCCCTCGACGGTCAGGTCGTGCACGTCGTGCACCGGCACGATCCGGCCAAGCTGCGCCTTGATCTGCTCGATCACCTGCGGCGTGCCGGTGGTGACGATGGTGATGCGGCTGGTGTGGCCGGTATGGTCCACCTCGGCCACGGTCAGGCTGTCGATGTTGTAGCCCCGGCCAGAGAACAGGCCGATCACGCGCGCCAGCACCCCCGGCTCGTTATCGACGATCACGGCGAGGGTATGGGTCTCCTGCACGTCCGAGAATTGCGGCCTCAGGTTGTAGGCGGAATGCTTGGACGAGCCTTTCTTGATCTTCAGGGCTGACATTGATCTAATCCTTGTTGAGGCGGTTTCGTGCCGGAATTTTCAAAAAATTCCGGGCCGTTTTCTTTTAAAGAAAACGGAATCACACCAGCACCGCGCCGCCTTCCTTGATGGCATCCTTCGTGCTGGCCTCGCCCAGCAGCATCTTGTTGTGTGGCTCTCCGCTCGGGATCATCGGAAAGCAGTTCTCGTGCTTCTCGACCAGGCAGTCAAAGATCACCGGCCCGTCATAATCGAGCATTTCCATGATCGCATCATCCAGGCCGGCGGGGTCCTTGCACTGGATGCCCTTGGCGCCGAACGCCTCGGCCAGTTTCACGAAATCCGGCAGCGCCTCGGACCACGACGACGAATACCGCTCGCCATGCAGCAGTTCCTGCCATTGCCGCACCATGCCCAGCCGCTCGTTGTTGAGGATGAATTGCTTGACCGGCAGGCGGTATTGCACGGCGGTGCCCATCTCCTGCATGTTCATCAGCCACGACGCCTCGCCCGCGACGTTGATCACCAGTGCCTGCGGGTGCGCCATCTGCACACCGATAGAGGACGGGAAGCCATAGCCCATTGTCCCGAGGCCGCCAGAGGTCATCCAGCGGTTGGGATCCTCGAAGCCCAGGTATTGCGCCGCCCACATCTGGTGCTGGCCCACCTCGGTGCAGATATAGCGGTCATACCCCTTGGTCAGCGCCTCCAGCCGTTCCAGCGCGTATTGCGGCTTGATGGTGGGGCCTTCCTGGGTGAATTTCAGGCAATCGACGCGCCGCCACTCGGCGATCTTTTCGCGCCACTTGGCGATTGCCTCGGCATTCACCTTGCGGCCGCGCGATTTCCAGACCTTGAGCACGTCCTCCAGCACATGGGCGATGTCGCCGACGATGGGGATGTCGGTCTTGATCACCTTGTTGATGGAGGACGGGTCGATGTCGATATGCGCCTTGATGCTGTCGGGGCTGAACGCGTCCAGCCGCCCGGTGATCCGGTCGTCGAACCGCGCACCGATATTGATCATCAGGTCGCAGCCATGCATCGCCATGTTGGCCTCGTATAGCCCGTGCATCCCCAGCATCCCCAGCCAGTGCTTGCCGCTGGCCGGATACGCCCCGAGCCCCATCAGCGTGGAGGTGACGGGGATGCCGGTGGCCTCGACCAGTTCGCGCAAGAGCTGGCTGGCCGCGGGGCCGGAGTTGATGACGCCGCCGCCGGTATAGAAGATCGGGCGTTTCGCCTTCTCGATGGCCGCCACCAGGTCGGTGATGCCCTCGATATCGCCCTTGACCTGCGGCTGATAGTGATGCGTGCGCGCCTTTTGCGGCGGGGTATACTCGGCCGAGGCGAACTGCACGTCCTTGGGTATGTCGATCAGCACCGGCCCGGGCCGCCCCGAGGTGGCGACGTGAAACGCCTGGTGGATGATGTCCGACAGGTTGCCCGTGTCCGACACCAGCCAGTTGTGCTTGGTGCAGGGGCGCGTGATGCCCACGGTGTCGGCTTCCTGAAAGGCGTCGTTGCCGATCATGAAGGTGGGCACCTGTCCGGTCAGCACGACGATCGGGATGGAATCCATCAGCGCGTCGGTGATGCCGGTGACGGCGTTGGTCGCGCCAGGGCCCGAGGTGACGAGCACGACACCCGGCTTGCCGGTGGAGCGTGCGTAGCCTTCGGCGGCGTGCACCGCGCCCTGCTCATGCCGCACGAGGATGTGGCGGATATCGTTCTGCTGGAAAATCTCGTCATAGATCGGCAGCACCGCGCCGCCGGGATAGCCGAATACGACATCCACGCCCTGATCCCTGAGGGCCTGGACCACCATTCTCGCTCCGGTCATCTGACGTGTCATCTGCTTTCGTGCTCCGTATCTGACGTCATTTCCGTTCTCGCATAAAAAAGCCCCCGGTCGCATCGCGGGGGCGCATGGGGTGCCGATATGGTCTCCGTTACCGGCCCATGCGCCATTTGCCTACGATGTCCACAAGCGCTGCCATGCTGCGGCGACTCCTTTGCTGCGTGGCGGCGACATTAGGTCCGGGGGCAGGGGGCGTCAACCCGATCCTGCGGATAAAATGTCGCGACAAGGGTCGATTTCTTTGCATTTGTTGCGCGAGGCGGGGGCCTTTCAGGCGTCAGACCCCCCGCGCCGCCGCGATGAAGGCACGGATCAGCGCCGGGTCCTTGCGGCCCGGCGAGACCTCGACCCCCGACGACACGTCGATCTGCCGCGCGCCGGTGCGCGCGATGGCATCGGCGACGGTTTCGGGGGTGAGCCCGCCCGCCAGCAGCCACGGCAGGGGCCAGTCGCGCCCCTCGATCAGTCCCCAGTCAAAGGCGAGGGCGTTGCCGCCCGGGCGGCTTGCGCCCGGCGGCGGCTTGGCGTCGATCAGCAACTGGTCGGCCACACCGGCATAGCGGTCGATCTGGTCGAGGTCGGCGGCCCCGGCGATGCCGATGGCCTTCATCACCGGCAGGCCGTGGCGCGCCTTGACCTCGCGCACGCGCGCCGGGCTCTCGGCCCCGTGCAGTTGCAGCATGTCCAGGGGCACAAGCGCGCACAGCGCGTCGAGCGCTGCGTCGTCGGCATCGACCGTCAGCGCCACCTTGGCCACGCCCGGCGGCACCTCGATCGTCAGCGCGCGCGCCGCCTCGATGCTGACATGGCGCGGCGATCTCTCGAAAAAGACAAAGCCGACATAGGCCGCGCCCGCCGCGACGGCGGCGGCCACGTCGCGCGCCTCGGTGAGGCCGCAGATCTTGACACGGACGTCACGGGGCATGGGCGTTCAGCCCGCCTCGTCGAGAAGGGCGAGAACCTCGTCGCGCTCGCGCGTGTCCTTCTTCTTCAGCCGGGCCAGTTCGGCGCGCAGGCTGGCCAGCTCGCGCGCCTGCCGGGCGGCGGCGACCCGCTCGCCCGCCTCGCGGATCCATTCCCAGATGAAGCCGAGGATCAGCCCGGCGAGAATCCCGCCAAAGATCACCACAAAGAGCGGCAGGTCATAGGTCGGGTTGAGCGCGGCAAAACCCGACAGCTCGTCGGGCAGCACCCGGAGCGTGACCATGCC
Organism: Roseovarius sp.; assembly: GCA_016278295.1. Classification (GTDB taxonomy): domain Bacteria; phylum Pseudomonadota; class Alphaproteobacteria; order Rhodobacterales; family Rhodobacteraceae; genus Roseovarius. The sequence continues at coordinate 5,910 of JADQCC010000210.1, forward strand.
GCGATTGGCCAGCGCGATCAGCACCAGCGCAAGGGCGAACAGGGCGATGCAGGCGTAGCGGATAAAGCGCATGGGTTACTTGCCGTTGAGCCGGTCGCGCAAGAGCTTGCCGGTCTTGAAGAAGGGGACGTGCTTCTCCTCGACCTCGACGCTCTCGCCGGTGCGCGGGTTGCGCCCGATGCGCGCGTCGCGCTTCTTGACCGAAAAGGCCCCGAAGCCGCGCAGCTCGACCCGGTTGCCATTGGCAAGCGCGTCGGTGATTTCGTTGAAAATGGTGTTCACGATCTTCTCGACATCGCGGTTATAGAGATGCGGGTTGTCGTCGGCGATCTTCTGGATGAGTTCCGATCGGATCATCGCTGTCCCCCCCGGGAGTTGTGTGTGATTGGTCCTCGCGTTTCGACCGACTATAGACAGATTGCCGCGAAACCCAAACAGAAAGCCACGGTCAACAGGCGGATAAGGCGGAAAAATTCCTGTCCGGCACCGGGTCGGCACCGGGTCGGGGCCGGTCGGGGGCCGCGCGCGGCGGCGCGATACCGCCGGACAGGCGCGGCGCACCGCGTGATTCGGCGCGCGGGCGGTGGACATTTCCCGGGCCACGCCGCATGGTGCGCGCCGCATTGGTTCGGGGGGCGGCAGACATGGCGCGCGACATCATCATGGACACCGGTCCGCGCGTCCGGTCCGGGCGGCACACCGGCGCGGGCGCGCGGCGGGGGCGGCCGTGACGGCGCTGACGCTGGCCCGGTCCGGCGATCTCGACCGGCTCCTGCCGATGGTGGCGTCACGCCACGACGAGGCGGGCCGCACGGGCGACGAGGCGGCGACGCGCGCGGCTCTCCTGCCGCTCCTCGAGGGCAGCGCCCACGGCGCGGTCTACCTCGTCGGACCGCCGCGCGCGCCGATCGGTTACGTGGTGCTGTCGTTCGGCTGGTCGCTGGCGGCGGGCGGGCTCACGGCCCGCATCGACGAGATGCACATCCGCCGTGCGGTGCGCGGGCGCGGCATCGGCACCGAGGTGCTGGGCAGCCTGCCGCGCGCGCTCGCGGCGGCGGGGCTGCGCGCGATCGAGGTCGAAACCGGGCGCGAGGACGCGCGGGCGCGGGCGCTCTTTGGCCGGCAGCGGTTCGAGCCGCTGGAGGACCGGATCACCCTGCGCCTGACGCTGCACCGCTGATCGCGCGTCCCCCCGAGCTCACGGCTGGATCACGCGCACGCCGTCCATCCGTGCAATCTCGGCCACGTCCTCGTCATAGAGCGCGCTCAGCGTCTCGATCATGCCCGGGTCCCATTCCGGCACGTCGAGCTCTTCCTCGATGGCGTCGTCGTCGGCGAACTTGTCGAGAAAGGCCATCACCACACGGCGTTTCTGCGCATCGGTGAGACCGGGGCGGCTGTCCATATAGGCGGTGAACCGCTGGTGCCCGGCCTTGGTCATGATCTCGGGCAAAAGCGCGAATTCGCCCGCGAGCGGCACGCTCTCGTCGGTCCCGGCCATCGCGTGCAGCAGCTGCGCCCAGATCAGCGGCGTGTCCTCGTTGCACCACACCGTGACGCGAATATCTGGGTGCGCGGCGCGGATGCGCGCGATGGTCTCGGACCAGCGCAGATGCGCGGGATCGTCACCGCGCAAAAGCTCCGTCACCGTCGAGAACGGCGTGTCGGGCAGCAGCGCGGGCAAGAGCGTGGCCGGGTTGCGCAACCCGAAAAACAGCTCGATCCCGTCGGGCGCAAAGATGCGGTCGAGCAGCCCGAGCCGCATATCCGCCGCCGGGTAGAACCGCGCGCCGCCGACCGACATCCTGGGCGTGCCAAAGAAGCCGTGATTGTCCAGCACCAGCCGCCCGGTGTCCTCGGGCGTGCCGGTGGCGGCGAGCACGCTGTCGCGCGCATCCTCGGGCAGGGCGGTCTTTTGCGCGGTGTGCATCACGTCGCGCAACAGGCGGCGATAGCTCTCGGGGTCGGGCACATGGGTGCCGCGCGGGGCCAGCGTTGCGGTATTGTCGCGCAGGCAGGCAATCAGCCTGTCCTCGTCGGTCATGTGCGCGCCTGCGTGGATGACGACCTGCATTGCTCTCCTCTGCCTCTCGCGGGACTTCGCGCCAGTATAGGCGGTTTGCGGTCGAGGAAAACCGCAATCGTCGGCCCCGCGCCGCTTGCCCGCCGGGGCGATTGCGTTTAAGGGACAGGGCCGTGCGTGGCCGCGTTAGCTCAGCTGGTAGAGCAGCGCTCTTGTAAAGCGAAGGTCGGGGGTTCGATTCCCTCACGCGGCACCATTCTCAGACATCGAAGCGGCAGGTCGCACAGCTCTTCCTTGGTCCACGCAGATTTTTCCATCGAGGCCGAACCGGGCCTTCATGGATCGCACGGCGAAAGCCCGATCCGGGCCCGAAACGTGTGTTGCTGCGGGTCGGTGCAGCCGACGGGGATGGCCTGTTGCGGTCGTTCGCGATTTGCTCCCGGCGCGGCTCAACGCAATGTCCGTTCCAGGCCAAAGGCAACCTTCGCGATGCGTTTACCCAAAGGCTGGCCCGTCCCATCAGCCGCCTTTCCAACGCCGCGCCACGAATGACCGCACAGGCGGGGCGGAAAACTGTCTGTCAAATATGGCAAGGCCCGCGCGCGTTTCAGTGACCGATCATAGAAAACCCAACACCTTGAACGGCGCTGAATGGACGAAATATGCGGTGCGGCCCACAGACATCGAAGCAACAGGTCGCATAGCCCGTTCCGTTGGCAACATCCCCTTGCCGTGGTGCGCGCCGCCGCTTCAGGCCCGCCATTGGCGGACCCCGGCCCGGCGTCTAAAGCGCCTTCGCCTGAGCGAAAGACACCAGCCGCCTGGAATCCTCGTCCCACAGGTGCAGCCGGACAGTGTGAAGGCTTTGCCGGATCGTCATGCGATTGCTCTCGGCCAGCTCCGCATGATCCCGCAGAACCTCGGGCAAGCGATAGAACGGGATGCGGCTGTACAGGTGGTGCACATGGTGTACGCCGATATTGGCGCTCAGCCATTGCAGCACCGGCGGCAGCACGTAGTGCGAGCTTCCCTTCAGTGCGGATTCGTGCAGTTGCCAATCCTCGTCGGCATCCCAATGCGTGGTCTCGAACTGGTGCTGCACGTAGAACAGCCAGACCCCCGCCGTCGCCGCAAGCAGTGTCGAGGGCAGGAAAATCAGCAGGATGGGCACCAGCCCGCCAAAGTACAGAACCAGCGCCACCCACACGAATATCGCCACATTCGTGCACATCGCGCTGACCCAGAACCTGACATTCCCCATGAGCCCCAACGGCACCCTGTTCTGAACAAAGAACAGATAGCCGGGCCCCAGGCAGAACAGGACAACCGGGTTGCGATAAAGCCTGTAGATCAACCTGTTGAGAGGATTCATCTGACGATATTCCAGAACCGTGATGGTCTGGATGTCTCCCATGCCCCGTCGTCCGAGATTGCCCGAAGAGCTGTGGTGAATGGAATGCGAGCGCCGCCACACGTCGTAGGGCGTCAGGGTCAGCACGCCGATCACCCGCCCGAGCCAGTCGCTCACGGTCCGGCTTTGAAAGAACGCTCCGTGCCCGCAATCGTGCTGGATGGCGAAAAGACGCAGCAAGAACGCCGCGTTGACCACGGAGAGCGTGAAGGTCAGCCAATAGCTGACCGACATGGACCACCATGCAAGGCACCACAGAATCAGAAATGGGCCCAATGTGACCGCAAGCTCGAATGAGCTGCGGATCGGGTCGGGTTCACGGTACTCCGCGAGGATTCTGGCCCATTCCTTTGCAGGACGGGGCTCGTCACGCTGCCGAACAGCTTCGGATTGATCGGGCATTGCCTACTTTTTCATGGTTGTGCGCACTTGTTATAAGATCGGAGGGGCTTCGAAAAGATGCGTTTTCAACGCAGTCGCGAAATACCTGTCACGGATCGTTTTTTTGCGGGTCGCAGCCATGCCGGCCCGGCCGGAACGGCGCGCGAGGCGCCACCGGCAGGCCGCGCCGCCCTCGAACCGGACGGTCCGCGCCCTGCGCCCGGCCCCTGGTCTCAGAACCGCCGGGTGATGGCGAATTTCGCCGTGACCCCGGGATTGTTGAGCCCGTTGGGATGCACCCGGTAGCCCTCGTCGAACAGGTTGTCGATGCCCGCGCTGAGCACCGTGCCCTCCAGCGCGCCGCGCTGCGGCTGCCAGTTGGCGAACACGTCGATGATCTCGGCCCCGCCCACCGGCAGGCTTCCGTCCGGCAGGTCGCTGGCCTCCAGCTCGCGCAGGAACGTGACGCGCCCGCCCAGTTCCAGCCCCGGCGCGGGCCGCAGCCCGCCGGTCAGCACCAGCCGGTCCTGCGGGATCGAGCCCAGCTTGCCCGCGTCGCCGCGCCCGTCGCCGCGCGGGATGGTCAGCGAGGCCCGCCCGAACCAGGACCCGGCGTCGTAATCGGCGCTCATCTCCAGCCCGTAGAGCCGCGCGTCGATATTGCGCGAGGTGGTGGAGCCGCTCACCTCCAGCCGCCCGGTGACCGGATTGAAGGCGGTGGTCGAGGGGTCGATGAAGGTCACCACCGTGTCGATGAAATCATCCACCTCCGCGTAGTAGATGTTGCCCGACAGGTCGAGCCGGTCGCCCTGCCGGAACAGCCCGTCGATCCGGTGGCGCATCCCGATCTCGATCTGGTCGGCGGTCTCGGGTCTGAGGTTGGGCGAGGGCTGGAACTCGTTCACCCCGGTAAAGAAGGGCGCGCCCGGCCCGCCCAGCGGAAAGCCCGGCCCGGCGATGAAATGCACGCCTTGCGGGTACATCTCTGTCAGCGACGCCGCGCGGAACGACCGCGAGGCAGAGGCAAACACCTGCGTGTCGGGACCGGGCCGCCACGACAGCGCCAGCTTGGGCGAGAATTCCTCGTCCGACCGGCTGGAAAACCCGCCCTCCGGGGTCGTGTCGATGATGTCATAGCGTGCCCCGGCGGTCAGCGTGAGCGCGGGTGCGACGTCGAATTCGGCCTGCGCAAATGCGGCGTAGAATTCCTGTTTCGCATCCGGCGTCTGCGCGCGCGGCGCGCCGTTGCGGGTGCCTTTCTGCTGGTCCTCGTAGATCTCGACCCCGTAGGACAGCGCCACCGGCACGCCGAGGTCGAATTCAGAGATGTTGGTGACCTCGAACCCCACCGTCTCGAAATCCGTCGTGTCGAACCGGCCGTCGAAAATCCGGTCCTCGCGCACCTCGGTATTGTTGTAGAAGAACAGCGCGTCGACATTGACCAGCGGGTTGCCCGACGGGTCCCATTCGAGCCGCGCCCGCAGCGCGTCGTGCCGCAGGTCGCGGTTGACGCTGGTCGTGGGGCTGCCCTGCGCGTTGGTGTTGGGCGGGGTGACACCGTCATCCTCGTACCGCTGAAAGCTGGTCTCGATGCGCAGCCCGTCCGCCGGCTCGACCCCGAATTTCAACAGGTAATTCTCGCTGTCGATCTCGCTATCGACGATATCGGCCCCGTCGCCATCCTCCAGATCGCTGCCCCGGTCGCGCCCCGACGCAAAGATCAGCGCGTCGAACGCCCCCGCCTGCACCGCGCCCGTGGCCCCATAGCGCCATTCCTCGCCGTTGGAGTTGTAGCCCAGCTTGACCTCGCCGCCCACCGACTTGCCCGGCTCGATCACGTCGCGCGCATCCTTGGTATCGACAAACACCACACCACCCAGCGCGCCCGAGCCAAACAGCGTCGAGGCGCCGCCGCGCAGCACCTCCACCTGCTTTAGAATCATCGGATCGGTAAAGAACCGCCCGCGATGCGCGAGGTTGAAATTCTGCCGCCCGCCATCGAGGCGCAGCACCACCTGCTCGTCCTGGAAGCCGCGGATATTGATTTCCTGGCTCACCCCGCGCGGCCCGCCCTCGATGGTCAGCCCCGGCACATCGTCGAGCAATTCCGCATAGGTTGATGGCTGCCGGCGGCGGATCGTCTCTTCGCCCGCGACGCTCGCGGCGTTGGGCGTGTCGAGCAGCGCGCGCTCGTCCCGCGCCGCGCCAAAGATCACGATATCGGGCAGGCGAAACGTGTCGTCAGTCGATGCCCCCGCGTCCTGCGCCGCGGCAAGGCCCGTTTGCAGCGCCATCGCCGATGTGAGCGCCACCGCCCCCATGAGTTGCCGTTGAATTTGAATCGCCATTCCCGTCCCCTTCCGCGGTTATCCGTTCGTTCGGAAGCTGCCTTGCCGGGAAGCGGCGTCATCGGTGGCGATGGCGCGTGTTAGAATAGTGGAGTTTTATAGTCAAGTTAATCTGGTCCAGTCCCTTGCGTCGGGGTGAAATCTTAAAGTAAAAGACTCAACATTGGCGGCGCACCCACGCTCCGCCCCACAGCCACGTCCGCCACAACGGCGCGATGCAGCCATCCTACCCACGAGCACCGAGAGGACGGCATGGCCCAGACAGCCCCCATATCCCCCGACGAGATCCGTGCCTTCCGGGCCGGGAACCCCGCGATGCGCCCGCGTGACCAGGCCGACGCGCTCGGCATCCCCGAGGCGGCGCTGGTTGCCGCGTCCTGCGGCGACGGCGCCACCCGCGTCGCCGCCCATCCCGACGCGGTGATGGCCGTGGCGCAAGACCTGGGCGAGGTGATGGCGCTCACGCGCAACGAATCCTGCGTGCACGAAAAGATCGGCGCATACGCCAATTACCACCCCGGCGACCACGCGGCGATGATCCTGACCGACGACATCGACCTGCGCATCTTTCCGGCGCATTGGCGCCATGCCTTCATGGTCGAGACAGAGGCCGACGGCGGCCCGCGCCGCAGCCTTCAGGTGTTCGACGCGGCGGGCGACGCGGTGCACAAGATCATCCTGCGCGACGGCTCGGATCATGGCGCGTGGGTGCGGGCGCGCGCCGCGCAGGCGCTGCCCGATCAGGGCCGGACCCTCGACCTCGCGCCGCGCCAGCCGCCCGAGGCACCAAAGGCACGCCCAGACAAGGCCGATGCGCTGCGCGCCGAATGGCGGCGCATGACCGACACCCACCAGTTCCTGCGCCTGACATCGAAACTGCGGATGAACCGGCTCGGCGCCTACCGCATCGCCGGGGCGCCGTTCGTGCGCGCGCTCGATCCCGGCGCGGTGGAGGCAATGCTCGGCACCCTCGCCGGTAGCGGCATCGCGGTGATGGTCTTCGTCGGCAATCGCGGCTGCATCCAGATCCATTCCGGCCCCGTCCACCGGCTAAAGCCCGTCGGCCCGTGGCAGAACGTGATGGACCCGCGCTTCAACCTGCACCTGCGCCGTGACCACATCGCCGAGGTCTGGGCGGTCGAGAAACAGACCCGCGCGGGCCCCACCGTTTCGGTCGAGGCGTTCGATGCGGCGGGCGGGCTGATCGCGCAGGTCTTTGGCCTGCGCAAGCAGGCCGACGACCACCGCGCCGCCTTTGCCGCGCTGGCGCGCGACCTGCCCGGACTGGCGCCCGCCGAGGTGGCGCA
>JADQCC010000197.1 GCA_016278295.1 Roseovarius sp.
CTCCAGGCCAGACATCTCTCGGCACCCACCGCCGTCCCGCCACCGCGATCAGTGCGCGGCCGTGATCTGACTATCACCCCTGGCCTCGGTCGGTCTGAGCGTGCGCCCCCTCACTCGGTCAGCGGCGCGGTCATTTCCAGGTAGACCTCGGTCGCCCCGCGCAGGGCGTGCGGGTTGTCACCTTCAGAGGACTGGTGAACCCGCTCCAATACGATGGCGAGGTTCTCCATCGCCTGCGTCGGGGTTTCGAGGGCGCGGCGGCATAGTGCTCGACCTCGTCGGCGGCGGGGAAGGGCAGTGCCGCGACTCCGGGCGCGAGGGCGGCGGCAAGAGCGGGCAGGGTGGGCAGGCGCGTGGCGTGTTCCCTCGGTTTCAACAACACCTGATAAAGGTAGAAGGAAATACGTTTCGCCCGCGCGGCCGCGTATTGCACCAACCGCCCTTGGCCCCGCGCGCAACCGGTATAGATACCCGGGCATGACCGAGATCCCGCAGACCTGCGCCCCCTACAACGCGTTCATCCCCGCCTGCCGCGCCGAGATCGACCGTTCCCGTGTCCATGCAGAGGCGCGCGCAGCCACGTTACCGCTGGCTGGTGCGCAGAATGGCGTTGCCGGCGCTGCGGCACGACGCACAACACGTTGCACGTATGCACCGGTCCTGCCGCGATCATGTCGCATGGTTGTCCGATTTGGCGGTTATTAAGGATATGTCCGCAAGATCGTGTAACCATGCAGGAATGACGCAGATGTCCTACCCGCTCTATACCCCGGCAGAACGCATCGCCGATGGCGTCGTGCACGTCATGGGCCTGGTTGCGGCGCTCGCGGGGGTGGCGGCGGTCTATTCGCTCTGGGCATTGAACATGGACGGGGTCACGTTCCTCGCGGTCACGGTCTACTCGCTGTCGCTGCTGGCGATGCTCGGCGCCTCGGCGGCCTATCACCTGCTCGCGCATACGCCGCTGCGCCCGCTCCTGCGGCGGCTCGATCACGCGGCGATCTATGTCAAGATCGCGGGCACCTTCACACCGCTCGGCATCCTGCTGGGCTCCGCCTTCGGCTACGCGGTGCTGGCCGGGGTCTGGGCGCTCGCCTGTCTCGGCGCGCTGTCCAAGCTGCGCATGCCGCGCGGGTCCATGACCACCGGCTGGCTGCCCTACATGGCGCTGGGCTGGGCCGGGGTCGCGCTGCTCCTGCCGCTCTCGGGCGTGCTGCCGGGGCTCAGCCTCGCGTTCATCGTTGGCGGCGGGCTGCTCTACTGCGTCGGCGTGGTCTTCTACGCGTGGGAAAGCCTGCGTTTCGCCAACGCGATCTGGCACGTCTTCGTCGCGCTGGCCTCGGCCTGCTTCTTCATAGGTATTAACACGGCGGTCGCCGCGGCGCTCTGAACCTTGCGGTTCAGCGCTTGAACCGTGCGGTCAGCTCGGCCAGAAACGTGCTGTTGCGGCAATAATCCGGCGCCGCCTCGCCCGCTTCATGCGCGGCCAGCCAGTGCTCGCATACCTCCGGCGCGGCACAGCCGGTGCAGGCCAGAACCGCGTCGCCCAACTCTCCGGGGCTGAGATGCCCGGCCATCATTGTTTCTTCCAGATCAACACCTTGCGCCGCCGCCATCCGGTCCACGAGATCGGCATGACGCTTGAGAATCAGGCTGCGTTGCATGGCAAGTCTCCCTGTGCTCCGGCCCCAAACCTGCCATGCGATTTCCCTCGCGTCGTTGATCTCGGTCAAAGCCCCGCCGCCACCCGCCGCACCGTCTCAACCCTTTGTGCATTGGGCGGATGCGTCCCGAGGAACCGATTTCCGGGGTCGCGGATCTGCGAAAAGAACGCCACGCCGCGGACCGGATCATACCCCGAGCGATGCGCGATCACCGTGCCCAGCGCATCCGCCTCAAGCTCGAAACCCTTTGAAAACACACGCCCGCCCACTCCGGCACCGAGATCGACGGCCCCGTCGACCACCGATTGCCCGGCTCCCGTGATCGCGGCGATGCCGCCGAGAATGACAGCCCCCGCCATCGCGCTCTGCTGCTGGCGCGGGATGTGACCGGCGATGTGATGCGCGGCCTCGTGCCCCATGACAAAGGCCAGCTCGTCGGCATTGCGGACCGCGCCGATCATCGGCAACGTGAAGGCGATGATCGGCCGCCCGGTGCGGTCGAGCGTCTGGTAGGCATTCACCGGCTGGCCGGGCCTGTCATCCACCACGATGCGGAAATCGCAGTTCGAGCGTGGCGCGCGGGCACGGCAATTGCGCTCGGCTACCGGCTCGACGCGTTGCACAACATTTAGAAATTGCTGCACTTTCGCGCGTGTGACCGTCGGCGCGGGGCGCTCGGCGGCAGGCTGCGGCGCGGGCCGCGGGGTCTGGGTGGTCCCCGATACCTCGACGCAAGAGGCGACGAGACCAAGGGCAAGGCAGGCAATCCAGCGCATCTGGGCTCCTCGGGTCGATCTTCACACTTGTCTTGTAACAGGCCCGCGTCCTCGTGCCAGCCCCCGACGCGCCACCCATCGCCGGTTTGCAATCCGGCGCCGAACGGGTAGCCTGCGATCATGTTTTCCATAGAGCACGAGTTCGACTCGACCGTCATCACCCTTGTCGACGAGGGGGCCGCCCCTCTCAAGGAAGATGTCGTTGTCAACGCCTTCGAGGAATGCGTGACGGTCGAGCAATACGACCCGCGCACCGATACGGTGCTGCGGATCACCCTGTCGATGAGCCAGATGCGCGACCTGGGTGCGGCGCTCGACCTGCCAGAGGGTGTCTACCTGCGCGAACCGGGGGGCTGAGCGAGCTCAGCGGCCCAGCTTTTCCAGCATCTCGGTGGCCGCCGCGGCGGGGGTGATGGTCCCCGCTGCCACGTCCCGCGAGTAGCGTTCCATCTCGGCCCGCGCCTCCGGCGCGTCGAGCCGCGCCAGCAATCCCTGCCGCAATTCCTCGATGAACCAGCTTTGCGCCTGCGCCGCGCGGCGGGCGGCGAAATGCCCCTCTGCCCGGCGCCAGTCGATCAGCGCGCGCATTTCCTCCCACGCAGCCCAAAGCCCGTCATCCTGCAATGCCGAGACGCAAATCGCCTTGGGAAAGCCCTCGGGGTCCTGCGCGCGCTTGCGCAACAGCCGCAGCGCCCCGGCGTAATCGGCGCGGGTCCGCTCTGCCGCCGGCTTCAGGTCGCCATCGGCCTTGTTGACGAGGATGAGGTCGGCGATCTCCATGATGCCACGCTTCACCCCCTGCAATTCGTCGCCGCCCGCCGGTGCCAGCAGCAGCACGAAGATGTCGGACATCTCCGCCACCACCGTCTCCGACTGTCCCACGCCCACCGTCTCGATCAGCACCACGTCAAAGCCCGCGGCTTCACATAGCGCCACCGCCTCGCGCGTGCGTCGCGCCACGCCGCCCAGGTGGCTGCGGCTGGGCGAGGGGCGGATGAACGCGCCGGGCTCGCGCGACAGCCGCTCCATCCGCGTCTTGTCGCCGAGGATCGAGCCGCCCGAGCGCGCCGACGAGGGATCGACAGCCAGCACCGCCACCTTCAGGCCCTGCCCGGTCAGCATCAGACCAAAGCTCTCGATGAAGGTCGATTTGCCCACCCCCGGCGTGCCCGAGAGCCCGATTCGGAGCGCCTCGCGCCCCGACCCACGCACCGATTCGAGCAGGTCGGTGGCCTGCGCGCGGTGATCGGCGCGTCCGCTCTCGATCAGCGTGATCGCGCGCGCCAGCGCCCGCCGGTCGCCCGCGATGATCCGTTCGCTCGTCTCTTCGATATCCATGCGCCCGCCGGGTTGCCTGATCTGTCCGCGCCTTCTTGCCTTGGCGGCGCGGCCAATGTCCAGACCGTCGCGCGCCGGGGTTTCTCTTTGGTTCAAATACCTGCTGGTTTTGACTCTTCTATTCTTGGTCCGGGCGGAAGGTCGTCAAATACTGATTGTTGAAGATCGTTGTGAGTCTGGCCTCCGTCATGGGGGATACACCCAATCCGAACTGCCGGTTGGCCCGGGGCGGCACCCGAGGCCGCGAACAAGCATCAGTACCAAGAAGACTGTAGCCTTGATCCATCGTGTTTTGACCGACACTCACCGGCCCGGTGTTGCTTTGCCGGTGCGACTGAGGAGGAATGATGAGCGAGGAATCAATGCCTGCGAAAGCCGAACAACTGACGCTGGAAGGTTTCCGGACATTCGTGGAAGCCCGTGTTCAGCCCGAATTCAGACCGTTGGCCTTGGAATTCTGGAAAATGGTTGCGGCGGAAGCCCCTGAGCTGACCCCCGGTATGCGCGGCGGCACCGAGAAATACATTCCCGTTCCGGTATGGCGGCTCAAGCGGGACGTGATGGTCCTCAGCCCGAGTGCCAAAGCACTTGCGATCTCGTTTGCCCGCGGGGCGCTGTTTGATGATCCAGCCGGGCGTCTCGGCGGCGCGGGCAAGATTTCGCGAACGCTGAAATTGCGACTGCTATCCGATCTGGAGGAGGCATCTTTGCGCCGCATCCTGCGTCAAGCGGTGCAGAACGGCTGAAAGTGGCGTTTGGCATATGGAGATGGGAGCACAGGCTCCATGTCTGTCGTCTCTCGCCATCTTCACCATCAATGAACCGATTCTCATGAGAACCTGATGGGTCGCTACTTGCGGCGCTGCGCGCGCTTCAGCTCGCGTTCGAACGCCTTCAGCGTTGTCTCGCTGACGTGGTGCTCAATGCCCTCCGCATCGCGCTCCGCGGTCTCGTCATCAATCCCGAGGCTCAGAAGAAACGCCACCACGATCCTGTGGCGTCTTCGACAGGCCGACGCCAACTCTTGTCCTGCATCGGTCAGGAATACGGCGCGGTAGGGTTCTCGTCGAACCAGACCAGCAGCCTTGAGCCGCGAGATATTCTTGGTAACCGTGGGCGGTTTCACGCCAAGCCGTTCGGCGATGTCGACCGGTCTGGCCTCTCCGCGCGTCTCGATCAGTTCTGCGATCAACTCGACGTAATCCTCCGCCACCTCGCTCTCATGCGCCTGACGCACGATTGCAAACCCCTCAGCCTGTGCTTCCGGGTCTCTCTCGGCAACTTCAAACGCTTCACGCTCATATGGTTGCGGCTTTGCCATATCCGGACTGTGCAACGAGACAGTGGGATTGACAACGTGTTTGCTTTGGGTAGATATATTAGCCACGTCTAACTTTTGGTGGTGGAGACTACAGTGTTTCAGAAATTTCTCCGAGTGTTCATTGCCACGTTTGCAAGCGCGCTCGTCCTCTCCGGGCCTGTTGTTGCGACGCCTGCCAAGGAGGCCCCCTGGCTTCCCGAGGCGGCGGCGTACAGGCTGACGCTCTTCCTCGGGAATCTCGAACCGATACCCTGGAATGACCTCGAGACCGCCTGGTCCGAACCTTACCGGGGTTCGGAATTCCCGGTTGGTGCGCTGGCGTGGCTGGAGGGCGAAAGCGGCGTCGATACTGACCCTCTTCTGGATGCCATCGCGGGCGAGGACCGGCAGGCCGTCTTTGCCGAGGCGACGCGGCTGATCGCACTCAGGATCGAAGAGGAACTGGGCAGGGCAGTCATGGCCGAAGCTCCGGCGACAGCGCAGCAGGCCGTTCGAACGGGCCGGGAGCTCTACCGTGCGTTCGAGGACGGTATCGCCGCCGCCGATCCAGAGGCCGCGAGGCGTATCGGCCTTGCCTGGCTGGAGCTCAACAGCAGCACCGGTTCCGCCGGTGTCCTGGGCGCGGGCGGCACTTCTGCTGACCGCGACACGATGAAGGCCGCGCGCGCGATCATCTCCGGTTATCTCGCGAAAAACTACCTCGTTGACGATTTTGCTCCGCGTCAGATGCTGAGTACCGTGCCGGAAACCGCCGCGCTCAGCGGTCGCACCATCGAGGTGCCGCCGAGCCTGCCACCCGGCTCCGACATCTTCGATCAGGTTCCGCTGCCGCTTCTGGTTCTCAATTTCGAGGAACAGGGCATCGACGAGACCGATCTTCCGCTTGTTGCCTACGGCGACATGCTGTTCGACAGCCCGCAAATCTTTGGCAGCCCGGCGCGCGATCTCGGTATCTCCTGCTCGACCTGTCACAACCGCTCGGACATCAACCAGCGGCTCTTCATTCCGGGCGCCAGTCACCAGCCGGGTGCGATCGACGTGGACGGCGCATTCTTCAACCCGATCTTCAACGACCGGCGCGATGATCCGATCGATATTCCGAGCCTGCGCGGATTGCGCTTCACCGGGCCCTATGGCCGCGATGGCCGCTTCGCCTCGCTGCGTGATTTCAGCCGCAACGTGATCGTCAATGAATTCGGCGGCGATGAGCCGACGCCTTTCATGATGGATGCGCTGGTTGCCTACATGCTCGAATTCGACTTCCTGCCCAACTCCATGCTGACACCGGATGGTCAACTGACCGAGGCCGCGCCCGAGGCTGCGAAACGCGGCGAAGCGATCTTCAACACGCCCTTCGCGGGGCTCGATGACCGCTCTTGCGCCAGTTGCCACATCCCCGACGCGAACTTCCTTGATCGCCGGGCGCATGACATCGGCTCGGTCGCGCCGACCTATGACGGCGCCCGCGCCGGGGCGATGGATACCCCCACCCTGCTGGGTACGGCCTATACCGCGCCCTATTTCCATGACGGATCGCTGCCGACCCTGGCCTCTGTCGTCGACTGGTTCGACGAGACGAAATCGCTGGGGCTGACCGGGGCGGAACGAGCCGATCTGACCGCCTACCTGGAGACCGTGGGCGCGGCGGACGACCCCTACGAGACGTTCGACACCGAGAACACCGCCTTCCGGCTGGCGTTCTCCGAACTGACGACCTTCGCCTCGACACTCGATACGCTGCTGCCCCGGCGGGATGCGGAGCACATCCTGCTCCTGACCGACACTGTCGCCGCCGATCTTGCGGCGGACGCCAGCACAATGTCGAACCTTGCCGCGCGGCCCGAGGTCTATGCGCTGGCCGAGCGGCTGGCCGAGGTCGGCACCGCTGTGCGTGACGAGGACTGGGCGGCGGCCGAAGCAAGCTGGTCCGCGTTCAAGTCCGAAGCTGACGCAATCGAAGAGAGGGCATTCTGATGGCGATCCACCTGAACCGCAGAACGATGCTGACCCTGGCCGGGGCAGGCGCGGTGTCGCTGGCGACGCCGCTCGTCGCACAGGACGCCACCTTACGGCTTGCCTTCATCCCGCAGGAGAACCCCGAGAAGCTGCTCGGAGATATCGAGGCCATCACCGGCTGGCTGGCCGGGCAGATCGGCGTCCCGGTCGAAGGGTTCGTCACCATCGACCATGCCGCGGCGGTCGAGGCGCTGCGCAACGGCGATGCCGACATCTCCTTCATGGGCGCGCTGCCCTTCGTGCTGGCCGAGGCCGAGATCGGCGCCGTGCCGCTCCTGTCCGAGGTCTACCGGGGCGCGCCGAGCTACGCGGGCCGAATCTTTGTCCGCCGTGACAGCGGCATCCGGTCGCTTGCCGACCTGCGGGACAAGGACATCGCCTTTGCCGATCCGATCTCGGAATCGGGCTACCTATACCCGCTCGCCGAGTTCGTGAAGGCCGGGCTGATCGAGGGGCCGGATCAGGCGGAGGCGTTCTTTGGCCGCGTCTTCTTCGCGGGTGGCTATCAGCAGGCAATGCAGGCGATGGCCGAGGGTCTGGTCGCTGCCGCGGGTGCCAGCCAGTACGCCGATCTGTTGCTGACACCAGAGCAGCAGGGCGAGGTGACGTGGATCGCGGAAAGCGCGCCGATCCCGAGCCATGTGGTGATCGCGCGCCCGGGGCTCGACTCGGGCCTGCAAGAGCGGTTTGTCGATACAATGATGCGGCTCAACGAGCCGGAGAACCGTCACAGGCTGCGCTACCTCTACGGGCCGGACGGCTATGTCAGGGCGGATTCCGCCGCCTATGATGGCGTGCGCGACATGGCGCGGCGATACGGGCTGTTGGAATGAGCATTGCGGCCCGGATCGACGACCTGAGCTTTGCCCATCCGGGCACGGATACCCTGGCGCTGGAGCGGGTGTCGCTTCGGGTTCCGGCGGGCGAAAGCATCGCTTTGCTCGGTCCGTCCGGGGCGGGTAAAACGACGCTCCTGGCACTGCTCGACGGCAGGCTTCAGGGCTGGCGCGGGCGGGTATCTGTTCTGGGCGCGCCGCTCGATCCCGATCAACCGCCGCCCCGCGCACGCCGCGCCGATACCGGCTTCGTGTTTCAGGAATTCGCCCTGGTCGAAAGGTCCACGGTTCTGCGCAACGTTCTCAACGGCCGACTCGGGCGAATGTCTGTTCTGCGTGCCTTGCTGGGATCACCGACCATGCGCGATCTGGAGATTGCGCGCGCCGCGCTGGCCGATTGCGGCATCGCCGATCTCGCGGGGCGCAGAGCCGACAGTCTCAGCGGCGGTCAGCGGCAGCGCGTGGCCATCGCGCGGTGTCTGGCGCAGGAACCGCGTCTGATCCTCGCCGACGAGCCGGTGAGCAATCTGGACCCGACGCGCGCGGGCGAGATCCTGTCGCTCCTGACCGGGGCGGCGCGTGTGCGCGGGGCGACGGCGGTGTTTTCGTCGCACCAGCCAGACCTGGCGCGGCGTTTCGCGCAGCGTATCGTCGGCATGCGGGGCGGGCGGATCATCTTCGACATCCCGACATCCGAGTTGAACGAGGATGCAACGGCGGACCTCTACCGGGAGGCGGAACCAATGCCCGGTCCGGGCCTCAGGGCGGTGTCCTGATGCGGCTTCGCGGGGTCGGCGGTTTCGCGACCAGTGCCCTGGTCGCCGGGGCCATCCTGTGGTCGTTCGCCACGACCGACGTCGAGTTGTCGCGCCTCATGTCGGCCGGGCCGCGGATTGCCGATTTCCTCGGGCGGATGTTCCCGCCTGACCCGACGGTGATGCGGGAAATCGCAAAGGGCAGTGCGGAAACGCTGCGGATCGCGATCCTCGGCTCCTTCGGGGCTGTGATCCTGTCGATCCCGCTGGGCATTCTTGCGTCCGAGACGATGGTCACGCCCGCACTCTTTCGACCGGTGCGAACGCTGCTTGCCTTCATCCGGGCGATTCCGCTGATCCTGGTGGCCATGCTCATGGTCGGCGCGGTCGGGCTTGGCCCGCTGCCCGGCATTATCGCCATTGCCTTTCATGCGACCGGAATGCTCGCCAAATTCTACGCTGAGGCGATCGACGGCGTATCCCGCGCACCCATCGCCGCGCTGGAAAGCGCGGGCGCCGGACCGCTTGTGCGGCTCAGACATGCGATCTGGCCGCAGGTGGCGCCGGTTGTCGCCCGCGACACGATTTTCCGGTTCGAGCTGAACCTGCGCGAGTCGCTGGTTCTCGGCATCGTCGGCGCGGGCGGAATTGGTTTCTACATACAGACCTACGTGCGCTCGTTCCAATACGACAAGGCAGCCAGCGTCACGCTTGCGGTCATTGTCATGGTCATCGCAATCGAAGCCTTCAACGTCGCACTGCGCCGTCGCTTTGCCTGATCATCACGTATAGATGTCGATGGGCGTTCCGTTCCTGACCATGGCGTAGATTTCCTCGATCTGGCGGTCCGTGACAGAGATGCACCCAGCCGTCCAGTCACGAACATTCATGAGGTCGATTCCGCGCCGCGGACCGCCGTGAATGAAGATATCACCACCGGGCGACCGGCCCCGCGCCTCGGCGAACGCGATGTCGGCCTCATTCGGATATGAAATGCCTATGGAGAGGTGAAAGAGACTGTTGGGGTTGCGCCGATCAATCGTGTAGGTTCCCTCCGGCGTACGCCCATCCCCCTCGAATTGCTTGTGGCCCTCAGGGGCAAATCCCAATCCGATGGGATAGGTCCGCAATACGCCATCGGCCCCGTCCAGAACCAGCAGCCGCCGTGTCTTGTACATGCGCAGCCGGGTCACTTCGGGGCCGTTGTACGAGCGGAACCTGTCCGCACACCCCGACAGGAAGGCGGCCAGTCCACCCATTAGCAAGACCCGCCGTTGAACTCCGATAGTCATCACTGTTCGACACGCACCTTATGAGAGGTCTGGTTGATCTCAGACGATACTCTACCGTAAGCGCCGGATCAATGTCCGTGCGCCAGCGAGCCTCTCGCCATCTGCTCGCCCACCGGCTCACCACCCGAATCGTGTCCTGAAGACTTTCCGGCGTTGAGGAGCCGCAGCGCATTGGCGACGACCAGCAGGGAGACGCCGACATCGGCGGCGATGGCGCCCCACATCGAGGCCATGCCGAAGGCGGTCGCGATCACGAAACCGGCCTTGGTCGCCAGCGAGACACCGATATTCTGGTGGATGATCGCCATCGTGCGGCGCGAATGGCCGATGAGCCAGGGCACGCGGCCGATATCGTCAGTCATCAGGGCGATGTCGGCAGTCTCGATGGCCGCGTCGGAGCCGACCGCACCCATGGCGATGCCGTAATGCGCGCGCGCCATGGCCGGCGCGTCGTTCACGCCGTCACCGATCATTGCCACCATGTCGTGGCTCGCCGCCAGTTCCTCGATGGCCTTCACCTTGTCCTCGGGGAGAAGTTCCGCGCGCACCTCGTCGATGCCGACCTCGGCGGCCACGGCACGCGCGGTGCGCTCATTGTCGCCGGTCAGCATGACAATCGTCTTCACACCCTGCGCGTGCAGCCGCGCCACGATGCCCTTGGCATCCGGGCGGATGCGGTCGCGAAGCTCCAGAACGCCGGTCACACCGGTCCCGTCCCCCACCGCCACGAGCGTGCTTCCGGCCCCTTCGATCCGGTCACGGAGATCCGCCGGAATGGCGCTGCCAAAGCCTTTCTCCTCGGCAAACCGATCTGAGCCGAGCCAGATGGCGCGCCCGTCGGCGCGCCCTTCCAGTCCCCTTCCGGGCACGGTGCGCGTGTCCTCCGCGGCAGACACGTCGATGCCGTCCGCTTCGGCCCGCGCGAGGATGGCGCGCGCCAGCGGGTGCGAGGACCGCGCCTCCAGCCCGGCCGCCAGCGTCAAGAGATCGCGCGCGGAGGCGCCGCCGATCGGATGAACGGCCGCCACCTCGGGTTCGCCCATGGTGATCGTCCCGGTCTTGTCCATCGCCAGCGCCGTGGTCCGCCCCGGGGCCTCGACATAGGCGCCGCCCTTGATCAGCACCCCCGCCCGCGCCGAGGCGGCGAGCGCGGCCACGATGGAAACCGGCGTCGAGATGACCAGCGCGCAAGGGCAGGCGATGACCAGCAGCACCAGCGCGTTGTAGAACCAGTAGTCCCAGGCGCCACCGAGAAGCAGCGGCGGCAGCGTGGCGATCGCAATCGCCAGCACCATCACGATGGGCGTGTAGATGCGCGCGAACTTCGCAACCCACTGCTCGACCGGCGCGCGGCGCGAATGGGCGTCGCCCACCATGCGGATGATCTTGGCCAGCACCGTGTCGGACGCCGCTTTGGTCGCCCGCACCGTCAGCGTGCCCTCGCCGTTGATCGTGCCGGCATAAACCTCGTCGCCGGGTTCCTTGGGCACCAGCGCGCTTTCGCCGGTGATCGGCGCCTGATCGACGGCCCCGGCCCCGTCCGTCACCTCGCCGTCGAGCGGGATGCGATCCCCGCCGCGCACGATGAAGCGGTCATCGACGGCAACCTGCGCGGCCGGAACATCCGCCTCGCTGCCATCCGGGCGGATCACCCGCGCCGTTGGCGGGGCGAGGTCCAGCAGTGCCGAGACCGCGTTGCGCGCGCGTCCGACGCTCCAGCTCTCCAGGTAAAGCGACAGGGAAAAGAAGAACGCGACCGTCGCTGCCTCGAAGAACTCGCCCAGCCCGATGGCACCGGCCACGGCCACCACCATCAAGAGGTTCATGTCCGGGCTGATCCTGCGTGCCGAAGACCACGCCTTGGGCGCCACGAGCCAGACACCAAGGAGGATTGCAACCGCGAACAGACCGGCCTCGGCCAGCGGCATGGCCGCCTCGCCATGGCCCGCGAACAGCCCGAGCGCGCCGCCCATGCCGGTCTCGACGATGTGATAGAGGAACCCCGCCGCCCAGAAGCCGCCGCTCAGCGCGGTAAACCGCTTTTGACGCGCCAGATGCGCCGCCTGATCCTCGGCCGCGGTCTCGGCAACCCAGGGCTTGGCGCTCATGCCGGTGCTTGCGACCAGTTGCGCAACTTCGCCATCGGAGATCCTGTCCGCGCTGTCGAGGATCGTCATCCGCCCGTTGATCACGTCGAAGGCCAGATGCTCTGCCCCGCCGACATTCGGACCAACGACCCGGTTCAGGATTGCCACTTCCTCGGCGCAGTCCAGACCGGAGACCTGAAAGCTTCGCCCATTCTCGGGGACGGGTTGCGGAGCCATGTCTGCCCCCCTGCCGCCGCAACAAGCACCACCCTCGCCACGAGAATGCGTATACCCGCCCGCATGCGTGTGGCCATGATCGTGGTCATGGTCGTGCTTGTGATCATGGCGCTGGCCGTCGGAAGACATGGATTGACCTCTGGATTCGTTGCTTCCACACTCACATAAACCCTACAGGAACTAGAGCTTCAAGAGGGAAAAACGCCGATACGGTCCAATGAAGACCACGCTTTGCGATACGCTGAAACGCGCCGCGCTTTTCGTATTGCGCCGCAGGAGAACTTGTCAGAGACATCCGTACTCAGAAATGCAGTCAGAAACCGCAATCACAAAGAGTGAGTTCAAACATGCAGAAACGGAACGTTTCGATCACGATAATGGTACTGGTTCTCGCCGGTTGTGCCGTGCCTGAGCCGAACAACGATGATATGTACATGACCGGCAATGTTCCCGAAGCCGTCGCTGTCATCGCCGCGCCGAACCAGGATCTCGCCACAGCGCGGCTCCGGAAAGAGGATAACTGCTACTGGTATATGCACAGCGGCCCGGTGGAAACGACCCTGGTGCCGCTGCGTGCCGTGGGCGGGCAACCGATCTGCGTTCAGCGCAACGTGTCATAAGCAGCGCGCATGTGATCGGCCGCGGGTAACACGAGACGGTTCCGCGGCACATTTCGAATTCGCGCATCGGTCGATGGGGCGCCATGCCGCAGAAGACCCGCTTTGGTCTGCGCCAAGGACGCGTTAACATATCATCATGGTTGCCCGTTCTTTGGCACAGGCCGGATTTG
>JADQCC010000116.1 GCA_016278295.1 Roseovarius sp.
GCCCCGGCACCGGGGCCGGAGCCGGGCGTGGCCCCCGCGCTCTTGCCTGGCCAAGCTCCGGCATCGCAGACCGGGGCCCCCATCGAGCCGCTTTTCGCGGCAACGCCGCCGCATCCCGTGGCACCGTCACGACCGCCAGTTGCCGCCGCGCCGGTCCTGATCATCCCTGCCGAGGGCAGGCCGGCCCCAATCGCCGCGCTCTCCGCCCCAAAAGGGCGCTTTGACGCGCCACGCACATCCGGGCCGCGCGCCGCGCCCGTATTCCCGGCCCGCGCCGCCGCCCCGCCACCGCCTGGCACACCGGTGCCGACCGATGCCGCCACGGCCTTCGCCGCCGCGATGCGGATCGCCGTGGACATTGCGGGCGGCACCGATCCAGCCCGCGCCGCGCCCGAGCAAGACGTTTCCGCGCCGCAGGCCCATTCTCTGGCGCCGCCAGCGCCACAGGACGCGGCGACACAAGATATCCCCCGGCAGATCGCGCTTCGGATCGCTCATGCGGCGGCGGGCGCGGCCGGCACCGGGCGCGGCACGGTCGAGATCAGCCTCAGCCCCGAAGAGCTGGGCCGCGTGCGCCTGCGCCTGCATCCCTCCGAGGGCGGACTCAGCGTGACGATCACCGCCGACCGCCCCGAGACGCTCGACCTCATGCGCCGCAACATCGACCTGCTGGCACGTGAATTCCTCGAGATCGGATACCAGGGCACGCGGTTCGATTTCGCCCAGGGCGGGCCGGGCGCAGACGCCGATCCCGGTGCGCCCGACCTCGCGCCCGCGCCCGCGCCCGCGCTTGACACCCCGCCGCCCGACACCGGACGGCCCTCGCAAGCGACACTGCTCATGCTGGGAGACCGGCTCGATATCAGGCTCTAGAAAGGACAGATCATGGAACCATTGACCGGCATCGCACCGGCTCCGACCCCGCCCACACCCACACCCACACCCACACCCACACCCACACCCACGCCCACACCCACGCCGACGGCGCCGTCCACCGCAGACGGGGCCGAGACGGGAGGCAACAGCGCGCTCAGTTCGGATTTCGAGACGTTCCTGCGGATGCTGACCACGCAATTGCAGAACCAGGATCCCCTCAACCCCGTCGATTCTGCCGATTTCGCGGTGCAGCTCGCCACCTTCTCCTCGGTCGAGCAACAAGTGCAGACCAACGAATTGCTGACCGGTCTCGGCTCGCAGATGGCGACGCTCGGCATGGCGCAGTTCCCGGGCTGGATCGGGCTCGAGGCCGAGGTGCGCGCGGCGGTGCAGTTCACCGGCGACCCGGTGGAGGTCGAGGTGGTCGTCGCCCCGAACGCCGATACCGCCGAACTGGTCGTCACCAATGCGCAGGGGGCGGTGGTGGCGCGGTCCGCGCTGACCACCGAGAGCGGCCCGGTGCTGTGGGACGGGCGCGATCGGCAGGATCAGCCATTGCCGGAGGGCAGCTATACGCTCTCGGTGCTGTCGCTCATCGCGGGCGAGACGGTTGCCAGCAACGACGTGCAAATGCGCAGCCGCGTTGCCGAGACGCGGCTCGATGGCGGCGCGGTGCGGCTCGTGCTGGATAACGGGCAGAGCGTTACCCCCGATGAGGTCATCGGCCTGCGCCCGCCGCCAGTTTGATCCGCGCGCCGCGCGACCGTGCCAGAGGCCCTAGAACAGCGCCACCCCCAGCAGCGCGGCTCCTGCGCCCAGCGCGATACCCGCCCCGCCCCACAACAGCCGCCCCGGCCAGCGGCGCGGCGGCGTGGCTGGCTCCGGGGCCGCTTGCCGGATCAGCGCCGCCTCGACGAGGCCGGGCAGGCGCGGGCCATAGCGCGACAGCACCAGGGCTGTGCGCCCCAGGTCGCGCAGCGCCGCGCGCGGGCCCACCTCACCGCGGATGTAATCCTCCACCACGGGCCGCGCGACCTGCCAGATGTTGATCTGCGGATCGAGCGAGCGCGCCACGCCTTCGACCACCACCATCGTGCGCTGCAACAGGATCAGCTCGGTGCGTGTCTCCATGCCGAACCGCTCGGTCACTTCGAAGAGATAGCTCAGCAGGCTGCCCATCGAGATATGGCTCGCGTCCATGCCGAAGATCGGCTCGCCCACCGCGCGCAGCGCGCGGGCAAAGGCGTCCACGTCCTGATCGCGCGGCACGTAACCGGCCTCGAAATGCACCTCGGCCACCCGCCGGTAATCGCGCTTGATAAAGCCGTAGAGGATCTCGGCATAGACCCGGCGGGTATATTCGTCGATATGGCCCATGATCCCGAAATCATAGGCCAGGATGTCGCCGTTCGCGGCCACCTTGAGGTTGCCCTGGTGCATGTCGGCGTGAAAATACCCGTCGCGCAGCGCGTGGCTGAGGAACAATTGCAGCACCCGCGCCGCCAGCGCCACCCGGTCGTGCCCAGCCGCGTCGAGCGCGGCATTGTCGCCCAACGACACACCATCGGCCCATTCCATCGTCATCACCCGGCGCGAGGACAGGTGCCAGTGCACGGCAGGAAGCCGAAACCCCTCGTCCCCGCCGGTATTGGCCGCGAATTCCGAGGCCGAGGCCGCCTCGAGCCGCAGGTCGAGCTCGGCCGTCACCACGCCCTCGAAATGCGCGATCACATCCGTAGGCCGCAGCCGCCGCGCACCCGGGGCCAGCACCTCGATCATCCGCGCGGCAAAGTAGAAGGCGTCGATATCGCGGCGAAACGCCCGCTCGATCCCCGGGCGCAGCACCTTGACGGCCACGGTTTCGCCGTCCGCGCGCAGCCGTGCCTTGTGCACCTGGGCGATCGAGGCCGCCGCCACCGGCGGGCTGAAATCGTCGAACATCTCGTCGACCGGATGGCCCAGCTCGGCGGCGATACTGGCCTTGGCGGTGTCTGTGGAAAAGGGCGGCAGCTTGTCCTGCAACACGCGCAGCTGTGCCGCCAGTTCCTCGCCGACGAGGTCGGGCCGCGTGCTGAGGATCTGGCCGAACTTGATATAGGCGGGCCCCAGCGCCGTAAGTGCGCGCACCGCTGGCGGCATCGTGGCGTCGCCGCGATAGCCCAGCCACTGAAACGGCCAGGCGAGTGTGCGCATCGTCGCACGCACCAGCGGCGGCGCCTCGAACGCCTCCATGATGAGGCCCATCGCGCCGGTGCGCTCCAGCGTCGCGCCGGTGCGGACGAGCCGCAGGATATTATGCGGCCCCCTCAAATCTTCCAGCCCGAATGCAGGGCCGCGATACCCATGCTCAGATTGCGGTACTTCGCGTTGCCAAAGCCCGCGTCGCGCACCATCCCGAGGAACGTTTCCTGGTCGGGAAAGCGGCGGATCGATTCCACCAGGTATTGATAGCTGTCGCGGTCCCCCGCGATCGCCTGCCCCAGCCGCGGGATGATGTTGAAGGAATAAAGATCATAGACCTTTTGCATCAGCTCGTTGGGAATCTGGCTGAATTCCAGCACCATGAGCCGCCCGCCGGGGCGCAGCACGCGAAACGCCTCGGCAAGCGCGTCCTCGGGGCGGGTCACGTTGCGGATGCCGAAGCTGATCGTGTAGACATCGAAACTGTTGTCGTCGAAGGGCAGCGCCATCGCGTCGCCCACCACCCAGTCGAGGCTCTGGGCCAGCGCCTCCGCCTCGGCGCGCCTGCGCCCTTCCACCAGCATCTCTTCGGTCAGGTCGAGCACGGTGGCATGGCCGTGCCCCGCGCGCTTGAGAAACCGGAACGAAATGTCGCCGGTGCCCCCCGCCACGTCCAGCAGCCGCTGGCCTGACCGCGGCGCGAGCCAGTCCATCATCGCGTCCTTCCAGACCCGGTGGATGCCGAAGGACATGGCGTCGTTCATCACGTCGTATTTCGACGCCACCGAGCCAAAGACCCCGCGCACGCGCCCCGCCTTTTCCGATTCGGGTACCTCCTGGTATCCGAAATGCGTGGTTTTCTCGCTCATCGCCTGCCCCGGCTCTTGCCGTTCCTGTCACTCGCCCTTCTTATAGGGCGCTCACCGGGGGTGACAATGCGCCCCTTTCACGCGCCGAGGTGCCCGATGCCCGAATTGCCCGAGGTCGAAACCGTGCGACGCGGCCTTGCGCCCGTGATGGAAGGGGACGTGATCGCGCGGGTGCGCATCAACCGCCCCGACCTGCGCTGGCCGTTTCCGCCAGACATGAGCGCGCGTCTCACCGGCGCCCGCGTGCTGGCGCTGCGGCGGCGCTCGAAATACCTGCTGGCCGATCTCTCCACGGGCGAGACGCTGCTGGTGCATCTTGGCATGTCCGGGCGGATGCTCGTTTCTGGCGATCCGCTGGGCCGCCTCGTGCATGACCATCCGGCCCCGGAGAAGCACGACCATGTCGTGCTCGACATGGAGAACCGGGCGCGTATCACCTTCAACGACCCGCGCCGCTTCGGCGCGATGGATCTGATGGCGACCGCGGTTGCCGAGGCGCACCCGCTGCTGGCGCGGCTGGGGCCCGAGCCGCTGGGCAATGCCTTCCACGAGGCGCATCTCGCCGCTGCGCTCGCCGGGCGCCGCACGCCCGTCAAGACGGCGCTGCTCGACCAGCGAATCGTCGCCGGGCTGGGAAATATCTACGCCTGCGAGGTGCTTTACCGCGCCCGCATCTCGCCCCGGCGGCTGGTCGGCAATCTTGGGCCCCGCCGCATCGCCCGGCTTGTCCCCGCGATCCGCGACGTGCTCCGCGACGCCATCGCGGCGGGGGGCTCGTCGCTGCGCGACTACCGGCAGGCCGATGGCGAACTGGGCTATTTCCAGCACGCCTTCGACGTCTACGGGCGCGAGGGTGCGCCCTGTCACAGCCCCGGCTGCGACGCGCAAATCGCCCGTATCGTGCAGTCCGCGCGGTCGAGTTTCTACTGCCCGCGCTGCCAAAGATAGGTTGATCGGGCGTACCAGAATGGTAATGACTCGGTTTGACCAGACCTTCCGAACCCTTCCGAAACCACCGAAAGCAGACTTCATGGCCTATGAGACGCTCATCGTCGAAGTGGAAGACCACGTCGCCCTCATCAAGCTGAACCGCCCCGATGCGCTCAACGCGCTCAACGCTCAGCTCATGTCGGAACTGGCTCGCGCGCTCACCGAGGCACAGACCAACGACAAGGTGCGCTGCATCGTGCTTACCGGCTCGGAAAAGGCGTTTGCCGCCGGGGCCGACATCAAGATGATGAGCGGCAAGGGCTTCGTGGACGTGTTTACCGAGGATCTCTTCACCGCCGACAGCGACGCGATCATGCGCATCCGCAAGCCGATCATCGCCGCCGTGTCGGGCTATGCGCTGGGCGGGGGCTGCGAACTGGCGATGATGTGCGATTTCATCATCTGCTCGGACACCGCGAAATTCGGCCAGCCCGAGATCAATCTCGGCGTCATCGCCGGGCTTGGCGGCACGCAGCGCCTGACCCGCGCCATCGGCAAGGCCAAGGCGATGGACATGAACCTGACAGGGCGCTTCATGGACGCCGAAGAGGCCGAGCGCGCCGGTCTGGTAAGCCGCATCGTGCCCGCCAAGAAGCTGATGGAAGAGGCGATCTCGGCGGCGCATAAGGTCGCCGAGAAATCGCGGATTTCCGTGATGGCGGCCAAGGAGGCGGTCAACCGCTCCTTCGAGACGACGCTGCGCGAGGGGTTGTTGTTCGAGCGCCGCGTGTTCCACTCGCTTTTTGCCACCGACGACCAGAAAGAGGGCATGTCCGCCTTTGCCGAGAAGCGCGAGGCGCAGTTCCGCGACAAGTGAGCGGGCGGGCGGTTCAGCCCTCGGGCACGTAGATGTGCCGCGCGCCCTCCTCGAACCCATCCAGCGTGAACGGCCAGCGCAGGTCGGGCCACAGAAGCTCCATCCGCCCGGCGCGCGGGCGGTAGGCGGCGGTGTAGAGCGTGCCGAACCCGGCCCCGAACGCCGTGGAATAGAGCGGCGGGCGCAGGAATGCGTCGATGAACCGGTCCTGCCGGTCGGGGTGCAGCATCAGCCGTGACAGCAGGAACCGCTCGCGCTCCACCGTGGCGGTAAAACGCGCGTGCTGCGCCCATTCCACCCGCTCCTGATGGTTGGTCGCCACCGGCGCGCCGGTAACGATGGCCTCGCGGTCCGGTGCCAGGTAGATCGTGGCAAATTCGCGCGCGCGGTCGAGAACGGTGACGTTATAGCTCATGTGGCACGGCACGCGCGCAAGCGTGGCGCAGGCCTCCGCCGCTGTCTCGCAGGTCTGGAGCACGTAGCGCAGGATCAGCGGCACGCCGAACCCCTCGCCCACCTCGCGCCGCCCGCCGAAGGTGAGCGACACCGCCAGCCCCGCGTCGTTGACCCCGTCGAGCAGCCCCCACAGACCGTCCGCCATGCCCATCACCCGCCGTCCGTTCCAGCCGGTATGCAGCACCACCGCGTCAAAGGCCCGCGAACTGTAATCGTAATTGCGCACCATCAGCGGCTCGTCGCCCTGCCAGATCGCCTGGCTGCACCCCGAGAGGTATTTCGGCGGGCAGTAGAAGCTGAGAAACCGCGCCGCGCTGTCGCTGCCGCCCGCGATTTCGGCCAGCGTGTCGAACAGCGCCAGCATCTCGGGCATGTGCGTGGCGATGGCGCGGCGGCATTCCATGTAGGTGGGGCGCGCGACATAGCCCTCGTTCGCCCACCACTTGTGATAGGCGGGCCAGAATTCGCGAAACAGCCCGGCCAGTTTCGGGCCGGGCTGCTCCTCGCGCAAGGCACGGAAGACGAGGGCCATGCGCCGCCCTACATGATCTTGAAGGCCGGATCCTCCAGCGCCTGCGCCGAGGGCAGCGGGCGCGCCGAGAACGCGCTCTTGATCCCGTGGATCCATTTGCTGGACCGGTCGGTAAGGCGGAACCCGTTGGTCATCGACCGGCCGCGCGTCACAAGGATGCCGAGGTCGGCACCCTCGTAGCGGTAATCGCCCGGCTTGAGGATGCGCAGGAAGAACGCTTCGTTCTCGCCCACCGCGCGCCGGTGATAGTCGAACCGGTCGAACACCACCCTTCCGTCCACGAGCATCTTGTAGATGCCCGATTGCGGCGCGTCGGTGACGATATCGACGCTGTCATCGGTGTGCTTGATGACCATCTGCGACCAGCTGTCGATCATGTCGGGATCGGCCCAGCGCGCGTTGAGTTCCTCGACGTCGAGATCGAACGGCTTCTTGGAAAATTCCAGCAGGTGGAACAGGAACAGCGGCGCATCGGCATGGGCAAAGGCGGCGTGGTTGGTCATCGAGCTTGCGCCGGTGATGCGCGGGTTCAATTCGCCCAGCCACAGCTCGCCGGTTTTCTTGTCGATCAGGAAATCGAGCTCGAAATACCCGCGATACCCCTCCTTGCGAAGCTGCTCGCCGAACTGGAATGTCAATTCGCGCGCCTTCTGCCGCGCCTTGGGCGGGAACGCGGTCGAGAATATCTCGTTGCCGCACCAGCCGCCGCGATAGGGCGTCAGCTCCTTGAAGCCCACAAGCTCGGTCATCAGCGGGCCGACGATGGTGCCCTCCTTGCTGGCGCAGGCTTCGATCGCAGAGCCGCGGCAGTCGATCCGCTTCATGATCTTGATCTCGCCCTCGCCGACGATCTCGTGCTCGTGCTTGCGGAAATCGGCCTCGGACTTGATGAAGAACGTGGTGTGCCCCGAATCCCCGAACGCCGATTGCAGCACCAGATCGTGCCCCAGCCCCGCCTTGTCGCAGACCTCGCGCAGGTGCTTGTAGCTCTTGACCACGCTCAGCGTGTTGGGCACCGACGGCACGCCGGCCTTGTCGCCGATGCGCACCGTCTCGATCTTGTTGTCGCAGCGCGTGCGCAGCTTGGCCTTGGGAAACCACAGCTCGCCGCCCAGTTCCTTGACCAGCCTCTCGGTTGTTTCATCGAACATCAGGAACACGAATTTCGGCTTGCCGCCGCGCCGCTTGACGAGGTCCACCACATCCTTGTGCTGAAGCAAATAGTTGTTGATGTCCTCGATCGACTGAAACTCGTCATGCGGCATCTCGTCGGGCACGAACACGTTGGGGTGGCGCCCGTCGAAACAGTCCATGTAGCAGATATACATGAAATTCTTTACCCATTCGTCGAGCCCGAGCAGGTTGAAATTGGTGGCCGAGACGAAATAGATCGGATCCTTGTTGGTATGAAAGTACCGGCGGATTTCCGAGATGTTCTTCAGAACCTTCTTTGGCATGTCGTGTCACCTCCCTTGGTGGATCATGTCTTGCGAACGCCCTTGAGGGCCTTCGGGGTAAAGATGCGCAGGCCCAGGTCGGGCCGGAAGCCGTGAATTTCGCTGACATCGAGCGCGCGCATGAATTTCATGATCTCGGCGCTGATGACCTGCCCGGGCACGAGGATCGGAAAGCCGGGCGGGTAGGGGATGATGAACGAGGCCGAAACCAGCTCCTCGCCCGCCGCCAGCCGCGCCATCAGCGCGTCGTCGGGATCGACATAATCGCAATTGTCCTCGTCATAGGCGAGAAAGAAGGCGCTGCGCACGTTGCCCTCGGGTGTCGCCCCGTCGCGGCGGAACGCCTCGTGAAAGCGGCTGAAATCCGGCAGGGGCGGCACGTTTTCCACGAGGTTCGCCACCCGCTTGTCAAAGCTGATGCGCTCCATCTTCGAGGCGTCGTCGAGCAGGTCGTCAAGGTCCTTGGCGATCTCCACCAGCACCTCGATGAGATAGGCCACAGAGGACCGGGTCGTGCCGATATTGGTCATGAACAGCACGGTGTTGCGCGAGGTCTTGTTGATCTGGATGCCGTATTTGTCCATCAGGATCTTGGTCTTGAACGTGTCGCCGTCCCAGCCGGTATTGCCCACCAGAAGCGTCACCCGCGTCGGGTCGAGCACGAACTCGTCGCTCGCCCAGCATTCCCAGATATCGGTCCACCCCTGCTGGCTGTCGTAATAGCTCGTCACACCGCTCTCGCGGTATTTCTCGGGGATCATGTCGCCCGCCGCCAGCACCCGGAAATATTTCGACAGGAGCGGATGATCGGCCACCGCCCGGCGGATCGCCATCGCGCTCTCCACCTGCCGTTGCACGAAATCGAACCCTTCCAGCTCGACCTGCCTTCGGCCGACATCGAGCGAGGCGATGATCTGGTAGTTGGGGCTGGTCGAGGTATGGGTCATGTAGGCTTCGTGAAACGCCTCCTCGACCTCGCCCTTGAAGCCCTGATCGTTGACATGGATCATCGAACCCTGCCGCAGCGCGGTCAGCGTCTTGTGCGTGGATTGCGTGGCATAGACCCGCACCCGCGCATCCGGCGGCGCAACGAGCCGCGTCTTCAGCCAGGTCTCGTCGGGCGCATCCTTCAGCGTCTTTTGCTGCGCGGCATAGGCTTGGGCATGGTCCTCCGTGCGCAACGACTGCCGCAGCACCCCCGCCGCGTGCATCGCCGTGCGCTGCCGATAGGTCGGTTCGAACCGGGCAAAGGCGAACCACGCCTCGTCCCACAGGAACACGAGGTCGCGCTTGATGGCGAGGCATTCCTCCATCACCTGCTGCACGTTGTAGACGATCCCGTCGAAGGTGCAGTTGGTGAGCAAGACCATCCGCACCTTGTCGAGCTTGCCCGCCGCGCGCAATTCCAGCAGCTTGCGCTTGATCTCGGACATCGGCACCGCGCCATACATCGAGTATTCGTGCAGCGGATAGCTCTCCATGTAGACGACATGCGCCCCCGCGAGCACCATGCCGTAATGGTGCGACTTGTGGCAATCGCGGTCCACCAGCACGATATCGCCGGGCCGCACCAGCGCCTGCACCACGATCTTGTTGCAGGTCGAGGTGCCGTTGGTGGCAAAGAAGGTCTGTTTCGAGCCAAACGCGCGCGCGGCGGCCTCCTGCGCCTCCTTGATCGGGCCGCGCGGCTCCAACAGGCTGTCGAGCCCGCCCGAGGTGGCCGAGGTCTCGGCCAGGAATATGTTGGGCCCGTAGAACGCTCCCATGTCCTGAATCCAGTGCGACCGCGAGATCGACTTGCCGCGGCTGATCGGCATGGCGTGAAATACGCCGGTGGGCTGCTTGGAATATTCCTTGAGCGCGGTAAAGAACGGCGTCTTGTAGCGCCGGTTGACGCCGCGCAGGATGTTGAGGTGCAATTCCAGGAAATCTTCCTGATTGTAGAACACCCGCCGGCACAGGCCCAGATCGAGCCCGGCGATATCCTCGGCGGACCGGTCGGTAACGAGATAGGCGTCAAGCTCGGGCCGCAGCTTGGCGATGAGGCGGCAGGTCTCGGGGCCGTAATCCGACGGACGCAGCGCATCCACGTCCTCGTCGCCCACGCGGTTGAGATAGCGCTTGAGGATGTCGAGCGCGTGCACCGACTTGAGCGCAAGCCCCGGACGAACGATCACCGCCTGCAGATTGGGATTCAGCAGGATGGCGATCAGCGCGTCCTCTATCGACGGCACGATCACCGTCTCGTAGATAAAGGAATCCTCGTCGCGGCGCATCCGTTGCAGGTTCTGCCGCAGGAACCGGCCCTGATGCTCGTTTACCTGATCGACGATCAGCACCTCGAAATAAGGCCGCCCCAGCGCCCGTGCCTCGGGGGCGAGCGCGGTCTCGTCCTCGAACTCGTCATCACCGTCCTCGGCGATCAGCGGGATGTGGCGGCGGCGGTAGGCACCGGAGGTGAGCGCGCGCGACACCCGCCGAACCGCCTGGCTCAGGTCTTCGAGGTTGCGCTGTTCGAGCAGCTTGCGCAGATGCTCGAAGGACGCGGCGCCGGGAAAGGCGAAATAGCTTTCGATCGGGCCCAGCGCATCGAGCAGCGTGCCCACCAGCGCCAGCGCCTCCTTGCCCCGCGCGCCCTCCGGGCCCTGCTGCCAGAGCGCCTCGCTCGCCTCGCGCAGCGCGCTCCAGCGGTCGGCGCGCAGCTGTGCCGCGCTGTAATAATCCGCCACCGATGGAAGCTCGGACACCCTCATCTGTGTGTTCATCGCGCTGTCCTCCCGTGTTGCGCCGCGGCTTTTGCCGTCGTTGTGAATCAGTCGGTGCCGGTCATTCCCTTGAACGCATGGAAATTCTCCATGATCTCACCAGAGGGTTCGGCATGGCCCAGCGCCTGCCGCGGATCGCGTGAGGTCAGCCCCGCCATGTCTCCCCGCTCGGGGATCTTCAGCGGCCCCAGCGTGTGCAGATAGGCATCCGCGCCGCTCGTGCGGTCATAGATCGGGAAATCCGCCTCGCGGTCGCGAAAGCTCTTGAGCACCTGGCCCAGCCCGCGCAGCCCGGTCTCGCGCTGGCGGCGCACGAGATCGAGATCGACCTCCACCGGGAACAGATCCTCCTGCCCCTGGCTCTGGTGCAGCACCATCGCCGACGGATCGACCACGATCGACCGCCCGACACCGCCCGCCGCCAGCCCGTTGATGGCAAAGACATAGCACTGGAACTGCGCCGCCGTGGCCCGCGCGATGGCCAGCTCCGCGTCGCGGTCGGTGGTGCCGGTCAGCACCGGATTGAGCAGCACCTCCACCCCCTGGCTGGTCAGCTGCCGGGTGGTCTCGGGAAACCAGATATCATAGCAGATCGACACGCCGAAGCGGCCCACCTCGGGCACGTCGAAGACGCAGAACTCGGTGCCCGCCGTGATCCCCGCCTCGTAGGGCCGGAACGGAAACATCTTGGAATAGCGCGCCACGATCTCGCCCTCGGGGTCGATCACCACCGCGGTGTTCAGGATGCGCCCGTCCGCCCGCTTCTCGAACATCGAGCCCGGCAACAGCCACACCCCGTAGCGCCGCGCCGCCTCCTGGAATGTGGCCAGCGTGTCGTTGGGAAAGGGCTGGGCAAAACGGTCGAGCGGCCCGAACGGCGCCAGCTCGCTGAACACGACCATCTGCGTCCAGGGAAACCTTGCCATCAGGACGTCGAGCCGTTGGAGCATCGCGTCCACGTTCGAGTGCAAGGCGGCGACATGCATCTGCACGCCAGCGATCGCGAAAGGTGTCATATCAGGTAGCCTGCTCTGTTTCATTTCTCTTGTCGAGGGGTTTCACCTAGAAGGTCGGCGGTGTGCAGGCGCTGACGATCACGCAGTCGCCCGCGCCGATATTGCGGAACCGGTGGGGCAGGGTGCTGTCAAAGAGATAGCCGTCGCCGGGATTGAGCACCCGCACCTGGTCGGCCACCGTGACCTCGACGATGCCCGCGATCACCACGCCCGCCTCCTCGCCCGCGTGGCGCAGCATCTCCGGCCCGGTATCGGCGCCCGGCGGATAGACTTCGTGCAGCATCTGGATCGTGTGGCTGCTGGCATTGCCAAGCTGGCGCAGCGAGACACGGGCCGCACCGCCGCCGAATCCCGCCTCCTGCGGCGACAATTCGGTGAACTCGTCGGGCGCGTAGAAATATTTCGGCACCGCCTGTTCCTCGACATCGGCAAAGAAATCCGACAGCGGCATCGGCAACGCATCCAGAAGACTCTTGAGCGACGCGACCGACGGGCTGGTCTTGTTCTGCTCGATCATCGAGATGGTGCCGTTGGTCAGCCCGGCGCGGCTGGCAAGCTCGCGCTGCGACAGCCCCCGCGCCTCGCGCACGGCCCTCAGCCGGGTTCCGATGTCCAATGTCATGGCCTGCCTGCCCGTGTGTTGCGTCCGATGTGTTCAATTTACTGAACGCAGTTTCGATGAAATACACAATATGTCAATTGTATTACAGCCACAAAAGGCAATGGGTGTGCCTCGAATTCAGGCAACATTGACAATATTCTAAAATAGCGAATAGAATATCAATCGCATTCGCGCGCATGATAACCCATCATGCCCCAGCCCCAAGGAAACGGATCAGATCATGGTGACCACGACCGCCAAGCCGAAGCCCAAGCGCAAACCGGCCAATCGCAAGCCCGCCGCCGCACCCGCCGCCGCACCGGCATCCGCCGCGCCCGCCACGACCAGCAA
>JADQCC010000081.1 GCA_016278295.1 Roseovarius sp.
CGTTTTTTTGATGTGGGGCTTTATGTGGAGAAAGAGCTCACCAATGGACTATTTTTCAATCATTTCAAGGGTAAGTGGCGGACCGAGGAGGATTCGAACCCCCGACCCCTTGATTCGTAGTCAAGTACTCTATCCAGCTGAGCTATCGGTCCGTCGAGGTCAGCGTTTAGACTTTGCGGTGTGGCGATGCAAGGGGGAGTCGGCGGTTTTATGACGCGGCGGCAAAATTTCCCTTGGGCAGGGTGATGCGAAAACAGGTGCCGTTCTCGTCGCTGCGTTCGAGCGTCAGCGTGCCGCCGTGGCCGCGTACCAGCTCGGCGGCGATCGAGAGGCCAAGCCCGGTGCCGCCGCTGCTCGCGCCGCCGCGGAACGGCTCGAACAGGTGGTCGCGCGCCTTGGACGGCAGGCCGGGGCCGGTATCCTCGACCCGGATCACCCAGTCGCGCGTTTCGGCCTCTGCGGAGACGGTGACGCGGCCCGGCGCGCCGGCTCTGACGATCGCCTGGCGTGCGTTTCGCATCAGGTTGGTGAGCACGCGGTAGAACTGTTCGGCATCGGCGCGCAGCATCACGTCCGCGGTCACGCGGTTCTCGAATCTTACGGGGTGATCTCCGGCGGCAAGCCGCTCGCCCTCGATGGCGTCTGTCACCAGATCGGCGAGGTTGTGGCGCGCCAGTTTCGGTGCGGGCTCTTCTGCCTTGCCGTAAGCGAGTGTGGCTTCGCACAGGTGCACCGCGCGGGTCAGCGAGTTGACCAGCTTGGGGGCCATGCGCCGCACGCGGGGGTCCTCGCTCAACTCCAGCCGGTCGGTGAAGAGCTGTGCGGAGGTGAGGATGTTGCGCAGGTCGTGGCTGATCTTGGCCACGGCACCGCCAAGCTGGGCGAGGTGCTCTTTTTGCTTGAGTGCGGCGGTGAGCTGGCGTTGCAGCGAGTGCAGGCTTTCCTCGGCCTCTCGCAGTTCGGTGATGCCCGAGGACGGGGCGATCACGAGGCGGGCATCCTCGGGATCGGCGGCATAGCTCTGCATGGCCCCGACCACGCGGCGGATGGGCCGCACGACAAAGCACTGCACCACCACGAAGAGAAGCCCCGCCGTGATCACCGAGATGACCAGCGACAGCCACAGGATGCGCAGCCCGTAATCTATCATCGCCGTGCGCAGATCGGCGGCGTCGAGCGTGATCTCGATGAGGATTCCGCCCATGCGGACCGGCTCGCCGATCACGCGAATGACTTCCGGGTCAGTTTGTGCGAGGCGGCGAAAGGCGTCCGTGATGAGGGTGACAGCCGACGGATCACGCAGGTCGAAGCTCTGCGAGACCGGCGCGGGCACCGGCGACGAGAGGACGAGCTGGCGCGCCTCATCGCGGCGCAGCACCACGTTGAAAACCGCGGCGTTGCGCAGGAGCTCTTCCTCGAGATCGGCGGAGACATCGCCGCCGGCCAGCAGCCCCAGCGAGGCGATCTGCGCGCGTTGCAGGCGGTCGAGCAGGAACTGCTCGCGGAACCGCGCCACGGAGGGCACGAAGATCAGCACCTCGGCCAGCATCACGAAGATGGCCGTGAGGATCAGGAACCGGCCTGAAAGCGATCTTAGCACGCGTGCCCTCCTATCAGTGGCGTCAAGGCAGCCAGCGCTGCACGAGACGGACCACCCGTTTTACCATAGCGCTATCAAAGAGCCGGGGCGAGAAATAGGCTCCGGCGACGCGTTTGTTGATTTCGCCCAGCGTGGGGTAGGGGGCGACCATGCCCGCCACGTGTTTCATCTTGAGCCTGTTGGCGATGACCAGCGCCCAGAGGTTGATGAGCTCGCCCGCCTGCGCGCCCGCAATCGAGACGCCGACCGGCCGGCCCCGCACGACCATCACCTTGATGAGGCCCGCGGTCTTGCGCTCGGCGATGGCGCGGTCGTTGTGGTTGTAGGGAAAGCGGACCACCTCGAGATTGCCGCCATGTGTGTCGCGCGCCTGTGCCTCGGTGAGGCCGATATGGGCCAGTTCGGGATCGGTGTAGGTGGCCCACGGGATGTGATCGGTGCGATTCTTCGCGGGCAGGCCAAGCAGCGCCTGCCGGATGATGAGACCCGCCTGATAGCCCGCAACATGGGTGAATTGCAGCCCTCCCGCCACGTCGCCGATGGCATGGACGCGCCTGTTGCTGGTGCGCAGCGAGGCATCCACCTTGATTCCGCGCCCTGTCGTCTCGATGCCCGCGGCCTCGAGGTTGAGCCGGTCGGTGTTGGCCTTGCGCCCGACGGCCATCAGGAGGTGGCTGCCCTTGAACACACGACCGTCCCTGGCCTTGACTTCGATGGCCCCCGCCTTGCCGGTTATCTCGGCGGCCATCGCCGCTTCTTCTATCGCGATGCCTTCGGCGTCGAAGCGGGCGCGCACCACCTCGACCATCTCGGGATCGTCCTGGCCCAGCACTTTTGCGCCCTCGATCACGGTGACGGCACACCCGAGACGGCGATGCGCCTGCGCCAGTTCCATACCGATCGGACCCCCGCCGATGACCAGCAGGTGATCGGGGCGCGTGCGCAGCTCGAAGATGGTCTCGTTGGTTTCGTATGGCACGCCGTCGAGCCCCGGAATCGGCGGCACCAGCGGCGAGGATCCGGTGGCGATGACCGTGCGCCGGGCAGAGATGATATGGGCCCCCGCGCGCACCTCGGTGGGCGAGATGAATTCGCCGTATTCGCGGATCACCCGGACGCCGAGCCCCTCGAATCGCTCCTGGCTGTCGACCGGTGCGATCTGCGCGATGACGCCTGCTACGTGATCCTTGGCGGCGGCGTAATCAACCTGCGGGACAACGTCGGCGATACCGTATTGCGCGGCATGGGCCTGGGCGTGGGCGGCCTTGCCGCTTGCGATCAGCGCCTTGGAGGGGACGCAGCCGAAATTGAGGCAATCGCCGCCCATCCTGTGGCCTTCGAGAAGGACGACGCTCGCCCCCATCTGTACGGCCCCCGCAGCAATCGAAAGCCCGCCCGAGCCGGCCCCGATGACCAGCAGATCCGGTGTCAGTTTGTGCATTCTCAAAAGTCCCTTTTTCCACGGATGGCCTTGATGAGCATCGGCATCGCCGCGAGCGCCGCAAGCCCGAGAATGGGGCCGATGATCTGCGGCTCCCACAGGAGCGACAGGTCGGGCGTGTCTCCGCGGTCGAACACCTCGCCAAGCCCCACGCCGATCCAGGTGAATACGATCGCCCCGGGGATGATCCCGAGCACCGTGGTAAGCACGAAATTGCGAAACCGCACGCCGACCAGCGCCGGCAGCAGATTGGCCACGAAGAACGGCACGGCGGGCACCAGCCGCATCAGGAACAGCACGCTGATCTCGTTGTCGTGCAATCGTTTTTTGAGCCGCTTCAGGCGGCCTTCCGAGGTCTCGATCCGGGCCGCGAGCGCCGCGCCCAGCCCCCAGCGGGCGGCGAGGAAGATGGCGATCGCCCCCAGCGAAGCGGCCGCGACGTTGAACGCCGTGCCCAGCACGAGCCCGAAAAGAAAGCCGCCGCTGACCGAGGCCACCGCCGCGCCGGGCAGCGAGAAGGCGACGATCACCACGTAGGTGGCGATAAAGGCCGCCGTCAGCGCCGCGAAATGGTTGTCGCGAAAGGCCAGGAGTATCTCGCGATGGTCGCGCAGCGTCTCGAAGGTGATGTGCTCGCGCAAGGTGACGTAGCCCACCACCGCCGCCACGAGGATGATGGCGAGCGGGGCATGGCGCACGAGGCGCCGCCCACGGGTCGTGGGTGTGGATGAGGAGCTTTGATCCATGAGTTCACCGGGTTTGTTCGTTCTCGCTCCTAGATGCACGGTCCGAGGCGCGCTCGCCAGTACCTTCACGAGGGGGTGATCCCCGGTGATGCGCGCCGTGGTTTCTGTAATAGATCGGGGGCAGGCGGAGTGGTGCGAATGCCGGGGAAAATCTCCGGGCAGGGGTTTGACTTGGCCGGGGAGCGTCTTTATAGGACGGGCTTCGAACACATTCGGGCCCGGCGTGATTCCTGTCGCGCGGTGCCCCGCAGAACCGGAGACGGAGCGATGAAACGCACCTTTCAACCCTCGAACCTCGTGCGCAAGCATCGTCACGGGTTTCGCGCGCGCATGGCCACCAAGGCCGGGCGCAAGATTCTCAATGCCCGCCGCGCCCGCGGCCGCAAGTCGCTGAGCGCCTGAGCGCCAGCCCTTCGACATGACCACGACACCGCCGGAGGCCCCTGACAGCAAGGCAGGGAACGCGCCCCCGGCGGGTGTGTCGTGTCCGCGTGTCACGCTGGACGTGATGCGCAAGCGCGCCGAGTTCCTGGCCGCCGCGCGGGCCAAGCGGCAGGGCACCAGGACGATGATGGTGCAGGGGCGTGATCGGCGCGATGGCGATCCCGGCATCCGTGTCGGGTTTACCTGTTCCAAGAAGGTGGGCAACGCCGTGGCGCGCAACCGTGCCAAACGGCGGCTGCGGGCCGTCGCGCGCGAGATCCTGCCAGCCAATGGGCAAGCGGGTTGGGACTATGTGCTGATCGGTCGGGCAGGAGAGACGGGGCAGCGCCCGTTCGACGAGTTGCGCCGCGATCTCTCCTTCGCGCTCGAACGCCTGCGGGCGCAAGGATGAGCCCGCTCGCGCGCCTGATCGCGCTGCCGGTCCGGGGCTACCGGCTGATCCTGTCGCCCTGGCTCGGCTGGTCCTGCCGGTATCAGCCCACGTGCAGCCAATACGCGCTCGACGCGCTGGAAAGTCACGGCGCATGGCGTGGCGGGTGGCTTGCACTGCGGCGGATCGCCCGCTGCAATCCCTGGGGCGGGTGCGGCTATGACCCGGTGCCGGGCGCGGGCTGCGACTGCGGCGAGAACGCCCTTTCCCCTCCCCGTGATACATGCGATAGGGAGCCGCCAAACGAGACATTCACGGAGAGACGGAATGGAGATTCGCGAGGCACTCACCTTTGACGACGTCCTGCTGGTGCCCGCGGCATCCTCGGTGCTTCCCTCCGACGCCGACACGCGCACGCGTGTCACCCGTGACATCGCCCTCAACATCCCGCTCCTGAGTTCGGCCATGGACACTGTGACCGAGGGGCGTATGGCCATCTCGATGGCGCAGATGGGCGGCATGGGGGTGATCCACCGCAATCTGACCGTCGAGGAACAGGCCCGCGAGGTACGCCGCGTGAAGCGGTTCGAATCGGGCATCGTGTACAACCCGATCACGCTCCGCCCGCACCAGACGCTCGCCGATGCCAAGGCGTTGCAAGAGCGCTACAAGATCACCGGCTTCCCGGTGGTGGACGAGGGCGGGCGCGTCGTCGGCATCGTCACCAATCGCGACATGCGCTTTGCCGAGGACGAGAACACGCCGGTGAGCGTGATGATGACCTCTGACAACCTCGCCATCCTGCGCGAGCCTGCCGACCGTGACGAGGCGCGCTCGCTGATGAAGGCGCGGCGCATCGAGAAGCTTCTCGTGACCGACCGCGAGGGCAAGCTCACCGGCCTGCTGACGCTGCGCGATTCCGAGCAGGCGGTGCTCAATCCCACGGCCTGCAAGGATCGGCTCGGGCGCTTGCGGGTGGCCGCGGCCTCGACCGTGGGCGATGCCGGGTTCGAGCGCACGCAGGCGCTGGTGGAGGCGGGGGTCGACATGGTCGTGATCGACACCGCGCATGGTCATTCCGAGGGCGTGGCCGTGGCGGTTAAACGGGCCAAGTCGATCTCGAACGAGGTGCAGGTCGTCGCGGGCAACGTCGCCACCGCCGAGGCCACCCGCGCGCTGATCGACGCGGGCGCCGATGCGGTCAAGGTGGGCATCGGGCCGGGCAGCATCTGCACCACCCGCGTGGTTGCCGGCGTGGGCGTGCCGCAGCTCACCGCGATCATGGACAGCGCGGCGGCGGCGGGCGATATACCGGTGATTGCCGATGGCGGCATCAAGTTTTCCGGCGATTTCGCCAAGGCGATCGCGGCGGGAGCGTCGTGTGCGATGGTGGGCTCGATGCTCGCGGGTACCGACGAGAGCCCCGGCGAGGTGATCCTCTACCAGGGCCGTTCGTTCAAGGCCTATCGCGGCATGGGCAGCCTCGGTGCGATGGCGCGCGGTTCCGCCGACCGCTACTTCCAGAAGGATGCGGCCTCGGACAAGCTGGTGCCCGAAGGGATCGAGGGGCAGGTCCCCTACAAGGGCCCCGCGGGCACGGTGCTGCATCAGCTTGTCGGTGGTCTGCGCGCGGCCATGGGGTATACCGGCTGTGCCACCGTGGACGAGATGCGCCACAAGTGCAATTTTGTCCGGATTTCCGGCGCGGGTCTGAAGGAAAGCCATGTCCATGACGTGCAGATCACACGTGAGGCCCCGAATTATCGCGAAATATAGGTTTTTCAATATTTTGCGGTCCAAACTTCAAGTTCTGTCATGACCCCCGGCGCGCGCATTGCGGCGGCGATCGAGGTGATCGACGCGGTCCGCGGAGGTGCCCCGGCGGAGCGGGCGCTCACCAATTGGGCACGCGGTGCACGCTATGCCGGCTCCAAGGATCGGGCGGCGGTGCGCGATCACGTCTTCGCGGTACTGCGGCGCTGGCGGTCCTGCGCGGCGCGCGGCGGCGGGGACGGGGCACGCGCGCTTCTGATCGGGCTACTTCGTGGGCAGGGCATTGATCCCGATACGCTTTTCACCGGTGTCGGTCATACCCCCCCGGCGCTTTCCGATACCGAACGCGCGGCGGGGCGTGCGCCGGACGAGGCGGAGATGCGCGACCTGCCCGATTGGCTCTGGCCGCGGTTTGAGGCCGCTCTCGGCGACGGGGCGGCGCAGGCAGTCGAGATGCTGCGCCATCGGGCCCCGGTTACGCTTCGGGTCAATACCCGGCGAATGTCGCGCTCGGCGGCGCAAGCGGCGCTGGCACGGGAGGGGATCGTCAGCCGTCCGCTCGATGTGGCGGAGATGGCGCTGCATGTTCTTGAAGGCGAACGAAAGATTTCCATGTCTTCGCTTTATCGGACAGGCGCGGTCGAGCTTCAGGATGCCAGCAGCCAGGCGGCGATGGAGGCGCTCGACCTGCCGGTCGGGGCGCGCGTTCTGGATTACTGCGCGGGCGGCGGCGGCAAGACGCTGGCGCTTGCTGCCCGGCTTGACGGGGAATGGTTCGCCCACGATACCTCGGCGCGCCGCATGTCCGACCTGCCGGCCCGCGCGGCCCGGGCGGGGGCCGAGGTGCGGCTTTGTGAAACGCAAGAGTTGCAGGGGTTTGCGCCGTTCGATGCGGTGCTTTGCGATGTGCCGTGTTCCGGTAGCGGCACGTGGCGGCGCGGGCCGCAGGCCAAATGGGACCTGACGCCCGGCGGTCTGGAGGAACTGGGCCGCTTGCAGCAGGATATCCTCGGGCAGGCGGCGGATCTCGTCGCCCCTGGCGGGCGTCTCATTTATTGCACGTGTTCAGTTTTTATCGAGGAAAACGAAGGCATTATTGATAGTTTTTCATGTAAGTCAGACGACTGGGTATGCGCAGAATCGCGACGCTGGCCGATCAGCGGGACTGGCGATGGCTTCTTCTTGGCGCAGCTTATTCGCGAGCACTAAATGTGATCACAACCTTGACGTGATTTTCCCGTTGCCGTTAAGTCTGCCTTAATCGTTTCGTCGCAGGATCGCGCCGGAAAGGTCTTGGAGCAAAAGGCGCGGCGGGTGGCATTCCTGACGATATCCGAAGAGAACTGGCAGCGCGCCGGGCAGCGGCTGGCCCCGCGTGCGGGTATCCTCGGGGCGGCCGCGGCGCTCTTTGCGGCGACGGGGCTTCTGATGGGCGGCGGGCAGGCGCGGTGGATGCTGGCGCTCGTGGCCGCAATCCTGTTTTGCGCCGCGCTCTGGCTCTGGGTGGTCCGGTATCGCGCCGCGCGGAACAGCGCGGCGTTGCTGTCCGCGGCTGCCGGCTTTATCGAGCACGATCCGCAGCCCCTCCTGTTGTCCGGCCCGGAGGGTGCGATCGTGTTTGCCAATCGCGCCGCGCGCCACGATTTCGCGACTGTAAAGGGAGGGACGCTCGCGGCCCTCCTGCGCGAGCAGCTTGCCAATCCCGGCCCGCTTCTGTTCCGAATGGAATCGCGCGCGGCGGCGGCCGGCGCGGCACGTGAGGACGTGGTGACGGGGGCGGGCCACATGCGTCTCTCCGTGCACAGGGCAGGTGAGGGGCTCTATACTTGGCGCATCGAGAAATCCGCCGACCCGCCACTCAGGGACCCCGAGGCGCATCCGCTTCCGATGATGACGCTCGGGCGCAATGGCACGGTGCTCTACATGAACCCGGCGGCGCGCGATCTGATCGGCAGCCGCGTCCGAACGCTCGACGAGGTCTGCGACATCGGGACCGTGCGATCGGGTGCCTTTTGCGCGGTCGCCACGCCGGACGGGCCGCTCGATTGCCTGTATTTCGAGCGACTTGGTATTGCCGGACGCCGAGAGGCGTATTTTCTGCCGGGGATCGAGACCGGGCCGGGCGCGGTGGACGGCTGGGCGTTCTTCGACCATTTACCGGTTCCGCTGCTCAAGCTCGACACCGAGGGCTGCATCCGCCTGTCCAACAGGCCGGCCCGGGCGCTGCTGGGCTGTGAGGAGACGGCTGGCCTGCGGCTTGGCGAGATGCTCGAGGGGCTTGGCCGACCGGTTGCCGACTGGATCGCCGACGCCGCCGCCGAGCGCGGGACGGTTCACCCCGAATTCCTGCGCGTGCGGCAGGCCGGGGGCGAGAGGTTTGTGCAGGTGGCGCTCAACCGGGCGCGCGACGGCGACGAGACGGTGCTCATCGCGGTGATGACTGACGCCACAGAGCTCAAATCGCTTCAGGCACAATTCGTCCAGAGCCAGAAAATGCAGGCGATCGGTCAGCTCGCCGGGGGGATCGCGCATGATTTCAACAATCTTCTCACCGCGATCACCGGGCATTGCGACCTGATCCTGCTCCGCCACGACCCCGGAGACCAGGACTATGCCGATTTGACCCAGATCACCCAGAATGCCAATCGCGCCGCGGCATTGGTCAGCCAACTGCTCGCCTATTCGCGCAAGCAGACGATGCACCCCCGCATTCTCGATCTGCGCGACACGCTGTCAGATCTCACGCATCTGCTCAACCGGCTCGTCGGGGAGCGGATCACGCTCACCCTGAGCCACGAGCCGGGCCTCGACGCGATCCGGGCCGACAAGCGCCAGCTCGAGCAAGTCGTCATGAACCTCGTGGTCAATTCCCGGGACGCCATGCCCAATGGAGGGAATATCCGTATCGTGACGCAGAACATCGCGCTTGACGAGCCGCTTTGCCGGGACCGCGCGGTCGTGGCCCCTGGCAAGTATGTTTCGGTCGAGGTGATCGACGAGGGTACCGGCATTGCGCCGGACAAGCTCGACAAGGTGTTCGAGCCATTCTTTACCACCAAGGGTGTCGGCAAGGGCACGGGGCTCGGCCTGTCGACGGTCTACGGCATCGTCAAGCAGAGCGGCGGCTTCATCTTCGCCGACAGCGTCGAACGGCAGGGCACGACGTTCCGGCTGTTGTTTCCGGCTCACGCGCATCGCGAGGCCGCGCGGGCGGAAGGGGGCGCGACCGCCGTGGCCGGCGCCGCGCGCGGCGACGGTGTGATCCTGCTTGTGGAGGACGAGGTGCCGGTGCGCGCCTTCGCGAGCCGTGCATTGCAACTTCGCGGCTATAGCGTGATCGAGGCCGGCTCTGCCGAGGAAGCGCTCGAAATTCTTGGCGACAGGACGCTTTTGGTGGATGTCTTCGTCACCGATGTCGTGATGCCGGGGCTGGACGGGCCGGGCTGGGTGCAAAGGGCGCTGGTCGATCGCCCGGACGTGCCCGTGGTGTTCGTCTCCGGCTATGCCGAAGAGACCTTTGGTGACGCGCAGGCGCGGTTGCCGAAGTCGGTCTTCCTGCCCAAGCCGTTTTCCCTCGACGAGCTTGTGGAGACGGTGCACCGTCTGGCGCGGAAACCGGATTTGGACGGTGCAGATATTCAGGAGCCGGGCGCCGGGCGCGGCGCGGAGGCCTCGTAGTGCCCGTCCGGGCCGATCCCGTCGTAGAGCGTGAAGTCATCCGCGTGCTTGCGGCGCAGCCGCTCCTCGATGCGTGCGGACAGCTCGAGCGCGAGCGGTGGCGAGCGATTGCAGGAGGGGGGGGCGATGGAAACTCCGAGCCTCCGTTCGAGGAAACCGCGCAATCCGTCCTGGTCCTCGTAGCGAAAGAGATGGGTGACGCGAGTGCCGTTGCGCTGGGGTTCGAGAAATTTCGCCTGGCTGCCGACACGGGCGAAGGGCGGCGGATCTCCGCGGCAATAAGCGGCCACGAACGCGTCGAAGCTCTGGCCGATCGTGCTGTTGGGATGCCCCGCGAGGGCATCGCGGCGACGATAGCGGTACCAGCTCCCCAGCCAGTCGACCGGCTCGCGCATCACCGCGACCACGTCCGGATCGGCGCCGATGAAACGCTCGATCATCGGCCGGAAGAAGCGGTTGTACCGAAACACGGGGGCGTGCTTGAGTTCGGGGGGCGCGCTGATCGCCATCGCGGCATGGGGCGCGAGCGCGGCCTCGTAGGCGGTGCTGCCGGTCTTGGGAACCGAGAGAAGGACAAGGTTCTGTCGAGAGAAAACGAGCAAATCCGGTGTGTCCCGATCCTGGCCGCCGGTTTCGGCATCGGCGTCAATAACTTCTTAACGTCTCGCCGGGATGCTGTCATCACCAAGATTGGCTCTTGTCATGGCGCGCGTTTTGCCCCATGAATGAGAACAATACAAGAACGAAGGCGGGCATTGCTGCCCTCCGCGGGGTATGAAATAACGGAGCTACGCAATGGCAACGGCAGACCTACTTTCAATGGACAACAAGCGTATGGCGGACAAGCAGAAGGCGCTCGACAGCGCCTTGGCACAGATCGAACGGCAATTCGGCAAGGGCTCGATCATGAGGATGGGCGGCGACAATCCCGTCGCCGACATCGAAGCCACCTCTACCGGCTCCATCGGCCTCGATATCGCACTCGGGATCGGCGGCATTCCGAAGGGAC
Source organism: Roseovarius sp. (assembly GCA_016278295.1). Taxonomy (GTDB): domain Bacteria; phylum Pseudomonadota; class Alphaproteobacteria; order Rhodobacterales; family Rhodobacteraceae; genus Roseovarius. The sequence continues at coordinate 11,062 of JADQCC010000081.1, forward strand.
GCGTGGTGGAGGTCTACGGACCCGAGAGCTCTGGCAAGACCACGCTCACGCTGCATTGCGTGGCCGAGGAACAGAAAAAGGGCGGCGTCTGCGCTTTCGTCGATGCCGAGCACGCGCTCGACCCGATCTATGCGCGCAAGCTCGGCGTCGATCTCGACGAGCTGCTCATCTCGCAGCCCGACACAGGCGAACAGGCGCTCGAGATCGTCGATACGCTGGTGCGTTCCGGCGCGGTCAGCCTCATCGTCGTCGATTCGGTTGCCGCGCTCACCCCAAAGTCAGAACTCGAGGGGGAGATGGGCGATAGCAGCGTGGGCGTTCACGCGCGGCTCATGAGTCAGGCCATGCGCAAGCTCACCGGCTCGATCAGCCGTACCAAGTGCACGGTTGTGTTCATCAACCAGATTCGCATGAAAATCGGCGTCATGTTCGGCAGTCCCGAGACCACAACCGGCGGCAACGCCCTCAAGTTCTACAGTTCCGTCCGTCTCGACATCCGTCGCATCGGGTCCATCAAGGACCGGGACGAGGTGGTCGGCAATTCGACCCGCGTAAAGGTGGTCAAGAACAAGGTCGCGCCACCCTTCAAGCAGGTGGAATTCGATATCATGTATGGCGAGGGCATCTCCAAGACCGGCGAATTGCTCGACATGGGGGTCAAGGCGGGCATCGTCGACAAGTCCGGGAGCTGGTTCAGCTATGGTGACGAGCGCATCGGGCAGGGCCGCGAGAATGCCAAGACATTTCTGAAGGAGAATTCGCGGGTCGCGAGCGAGATCGAGGACAAGATCCGTGCGGCGCACGGGCTCGATTTCGACATCGCCGAAGAGTCCGACACCGGACCCGTCCTCGAAGCCTGAGCGCGGGGCGTGCGGCAAGGGGTTTTGGGCTGTGGACACGGGCGGCGCTGACGGCTAAATCGGCACGAACGCCCTGTTTCACAATGCCGAAAGCCGCACCCCCATGCCCACGCTCAACGAGATACGCAGCGCATTCCTCGATTTCTTCGAGCGCAACGACCACCGCGTCGTCGAAAGCTCGCCATTGGTGCCGCGCAACGACCCGACGCTGATGTTCACCAATTCCGGCATGGTGCAGTTCAAGAATTGCTTCACCGGGGTCGAGCATCGCGACTACACGCGCGCCGCGACCAGCCAGAAATGCGTGCGCGCCGGCGGCAAGCACAACGATCTCGACAATGTCGGCTACACCGCACGGCATCATACGTTCTTTGAGATGCTGGGGAATTTCAGCTTCGGGGATTATTTCAAGGAGCAGGCCATCCCATACGCCTGGGACCTGCTGACGCGCGATTTCGGGATCGATTCCTCGAAGCTGCTGGTGACGGTGTACCACACCGACGACGAGGCCGCGAATATCTGGAAGAAATACGCGGGCCTGCCCGACGAGCGGATCATCCGCATCGCCAGCGAAGACAATTTCTGGTCGATGGGATCGACCGGGCCGTGCGGACCATGCACCGAAATTTTCTACGATCACGGCCCCGACGTTCCCGGCGGGCCGCCGGGCAGCCCCGATGAGGATGGCGACCGCTTCATCGAGATATGGAACCTCGTGTTCATGCAGAACGAGCGGTTCGAGGACGGCTCGATGCGCCCGCTCGACATGCAGTCCATCGATACCGGCATGGGGCTCGAGCGGATCGGCGCGCTGTTGCAGGGCAAGCACGACAATTACGACACCGACCTGATGC
>JADQCC010000215.1 GCA_016278295.1 Roseovarius sp.
CCTGCTGGGCTGGAAGGAATACGAGATGGAGGTGGTCCGCGACCGCGCGGACAACGCGATCATCGTCTGCTCGATCGAGAATGTCGATCCGATGGGCGTGCACACGGGCGATTCGATCACCGTGGCGCCCGCGCTGACGCTGACGGACAAGGAATACCAGATCATGCGCAATGGCAGCATCGCCGTGCTGCGCGAGATCGGGGTGGAGACCGGCGGCTCGAACGTGCAATGGGCGGTCAACCCCGCGGACGGGCGCATGGTGGTGATCGAGATGAACCCGCGGGTGAGCCGATCTTCGGCGCTTGCCTCCAAGGCGACAGGCTTTCCGATTGCCAAGATCGCGGCCAAGCTCGCCGTGGGCTATACGCTCGACGAGCTCGACAATGACATCACCAAGGTGACGCCCGCCAGCTTTGAGCCGTCCATCGACTATGTCGTGACGAAGATCCCGCGCTTTGCCTTTGAGAAATTCCCCGGCAGCCAGCCCCACCTTACCACCGCGATGAAATCGGTGGGCGAGGCGATGGCGATCGGCCGCACGATCCACGAATCCCTGCAAAAGGCGCTCGCCTCGATGGAGACCGGCCTTTCGGGCTTTGACGAGGTCGAGATACCGGGGTTGGCCGACCTCGGATCGGACGGTGCGCCCGACAAGGCGGCGATCACCCGCGCGCTGTCGGTGGCCACGCCCGACCGGATGCGCACCATCGCGCAGGCGATGCGGCACGGGCTGAGCGATGACGAGATCCATGCCGCCACCGCCTTTGATCCCTGGTTCCTTGCCCGCATCCGCGAAATCGTGGAGGCCGAGGAACGCGTGCGCCGCGACGGTCTGCCGGTGACCGAGGACGGCCTGCGCCGCCTGAAGATGATGGGCTTTACCGATGCGCGGCTGGCCGCGCTGACGGGCCGCGACGAGGGGCAGGTGCGCCGCGCGCGCATCAATCTGGGTGTTCACGCGGTGTTCAAGCGGATCGACACCTGCGCCGCCGAGTTCGAGGCGCAGACGCCCTACATGTATTCCACCTACGAGGCCCCGATGATGGGCGATGTGGATTGCGAGGCGCGCCCGTCGGATGCCAAGAAGGTCGTCATCCTCGGCGGCGGGCCGAACCGGATCGGACAGGGGATCGAGTTCGACTATTGCTGTTGTCATGCGTGTTTCGCGCTCTCGGACGCGGGCTATGAGACAATCATGATCAACTGCAACCCCGAGACGGTCAGCACCGATTACGATACCTCTGACCGGCTGTATTTCGAACCGCTGACGTTTGAGCACGTGATGGAAATCCTGCGCGTCGAGCAGGAGAACGGCACGCTGCACGGGGTGATCGTGCAGTTCGGCGGGCAGACGCCGCTGAAGCTCGCGCGCGGGCTGGAGGCCGAGGGCATCCCGATCCTCGGCACCACGCCCGACGCGATTGACCTGGCGGAGGATCGCGAGCGGTTCCAGGATCTGGTGATCCGGCTGGGCCTCAAGCAGCCGCAGAACGGCATCGCAAGCACCGACGCGCAGGCGCTGGAGATCGCCGAGAGCATCGGCTTTCCGCTGGTGATCCGGCCCTCCTATGTGCTGGGCGGGCGGGCGATGGAGATCGTCCGCGACATGGGCCATCTGGAACGCTACATCGCCGAGGCGGTGGTCGTCTCGGGCAAGAGCCCGGTGCTGCTCGACGGCTATCTGTCGGGGGCGATCGAATGCGACGTGGATGCGCTCTGCGATGGCACGTCCGTGCATGTCGCGGGCATCATGCAGCATATCGAGGAGGCGGGCGTGCATTCGGGCGATTCAGCCTGCTCGCTGCCGCCCTACTCGCTCGAACCCGGGATCATCGCCGAGATCAAGCGCCAGACCGAGGCGCTGGCACGCGCGCTGCATGTGGTGGGGCTGATGAACGTGCAATTCGCGGTCAAGGGGGAGGATATCTACCTGATCGAGGTGAACCCGCGTGCAAGCCGCACCGTGCCCTTTGTCGCCAAGGCCACGGACAGCGCCATCGCGGCCATCGCCGCGCGGCTGATGGCGGGCGAGACGATGGATGCGTTCCCGGTGCGCGGCCGCTACCCCGACGGCGCGACGCCCGGCAGCCTGCCGATGGCCGACCAGATGACGCTGGCGGACCCGGACATGCCGTGGTTCTCGGTCAAGGAAGCGGTGCTGCCTTTTGCGCGCTTTCCGGGCGTCGATACCATCCTGGGGCCTGAAATGCGCTCTACCGGCGAGGTGATGGGCTGGGACGTGTCGTTCCCGCGCGCCTTTCTCAAGGCGCAGATGGGGGCGGGCGTGCACCTGCCCGAGGGGGGCCGGGTGTTCGTGTCGATCAAGGACAGCGACAAGACCCCGCAGCTTGTGGAAACGGCGCAGGTACTGACCGATCTGGGCTTTGCGCTCGTGGCGACGCGCGGCACGGCAGAATTCCTGACCGGGTCCGGGCTCGACTGTGAGGTGGTCAACAAGGTGTACGAGGGCCGGCCCAACATCGTGGACCTGCTCAAGGACGGCGAAATCGCGCTGGTGATGAACACCACCGAGGGCGCGCAGGCGGTCGAGGACAGCCGGGAAATCCGCTCGGTCGCGCTCTATGACAAGATCCCCTATTTCACCACGCTCGCAGGATCGCACGCCGCGGCGCAGGCGATTCGCGCGCGGCGGGAGGGGGTGCTCGAGGTGATGGCGTTGCAGGGTACGGGCGGGCGCTGAGAGGGCGGGCGCCGACCTCTTCGCCATAGGAGACGGGTTCCGATCTCTTCGCGATACGGCCTGCCTGTCACCGAAGTCGCTTTCGCGCCTCATCCCTTCGATTCCGCCAGATATGCCGAAAACGCTTGGGCGGCATTCCGCGAATGCATGGATTTTCGTCGCAATCGTCATTGCGCCGCCACGATTTATCCTTATGTGGCGGGTGTAGGCGACGCACCGCTTGCATGATTCACTCTAACGCCAAGGAGGCAAGACATGACCCGCGACGAACTGAACCGCGAACTGCGCATGCACTCTGCCTCCTGGCAGGCCGTCCTGATCGTCTATGGCGCGATCGTGGGCACCTTTGTGCTCTCGGCCCTGGCGGTTCTCTGAACCGCATCAGGCGATAGTATCTCGCAGGATTGCGCCGCGAACGGGATCGTCCGTTCGCGGCTTTTGTCCGTGTCAGGCCGACGCGCCCGTGATCTTGGGGTCGTTCGGGTCGATCCTGGCCGATGCCGCATCGCCGACGTTGTCCACCCCGCGCTCTTCGAGCAGCGTGGTGAGCCAGTCGGGGTCCATCTCGGGCACCGAACTGAGCAGCAGGTCGGTATAGGGATGGTGCGGGGGCGTGAACATCTCGTCCTTGGGCCCCTGCTCGACCACCTTGCCGTGCTGCATCACCACCACCTCGTCGGCGATCGAGCGCACGGTGGCGAGATCGTGGGTGATGAACATGTAGGCGAGGTTCAGCTCGTTCTGGAGCCGGTCCAGAAGCCGCAGGATGCCCTCGGCCACGAGCTGATCGAGCGCCGATGTCACCTCGTCGCAGACGATAAAGGTGGGCTCGGCCGCGAGCGCGCGGGCAATGCCGATGCGCTGTTTCTGACCGCCCGACAATTCCGGCGGGTAGCGGTTGTAGTACTGCGCCGGTTCAAGCTCGATCAGATCGAGAAGCTCATCGACCCGATTCTTGAGCGCCGCCCCCTTGAGGCCGGAATAGAACGCCGCCGGGCGCCCGATGATCTCTGAGATGCGGACCTTGGGATTGAGCGCGGTGTCGGCCATCTGGTAGATCATCTGGCACTGGCGCAACTGGTCCTTGGTGCGGTTGCGATAGTCCGGCGGGAACGGCTCGCCCTTGAACAGCACCTCGCCCTTGGAGGGTGGCAAGAGACCGGTGATGACCCGCGCCGTGGTGGATTTGCCCGAGCCCGATTCGCCCACGACCGCGACGGTCATGCCGGGGTAGATATCGAAGCTCACATCGTCGAGCACCTTTTCGCCGCCGGTATAGGAGGCATCCACGTTCCTGACCGAAATGAGCGGTGGCGTGCCGTCGGTGGGTCGCTTGCGCTGTGGGCTCTTGAAGCCGCGTACCGCCCAGAGCGACTTGGTATAGTCCTCCTGCGGGTTTTCGAGCATCTCGCGGGTGGGGGCCTCTTCGACCTCTTCGCCCTTGAGCAGCACCTTGATCGTGTCGGCCATCTGCGCCACCACCGCGAGATCGTGGGTGATGTAGATCGCCGCGGTGTTGAACTCGTCCACGATGTCGCGAATGGCCGACAGCACCTCGATCTGTGTGGTCACGTCGAGCGCCGTCGTCGGCTCGTCGAAGATGATGAGATCCGGGCGGCAGGACATGGCCATCGCGGTCATCGCCCGCTGCAACTGCCCGCCCGAGACCTGGTGCGGATAGCGAAAGCCGATCTCCTGCGGGTTGGGCAGCCGGAGCTTTTCGTAAAGCTCCATCGCGTCTTCCTGCGCCTCCATCCGCTTTTTCAGGCGGTATTGCAGGGGGGCCTCGGTGTGCTGGTCGATGAGCTTGTGCGACGGGTTGAACGAGGCCGCCGCGGATTGCGCGACGTAGGCGATGCGCGAGCCCCGGAGCGCGCGCTTGTCCGACTCGCTCGCGGTGGTCAGCTCCATCCCGTCGAACTCGATGGTGCTGTCGACGATGCGCGTGCCGTCACGGGCATAGCCCATGCAGGCCGCGCCGATGGTCGATTTGCCAGCCCCCGACTCGCCGATGAGCCCCATCACCTCGCCGCGGTGAAGCGTGAGATCCACCCCCTTGATGATGGGCACCCATGTCTCGTCGGAATAGCCCTCGATCTTTAGATCGCGGATTTTCAGCAGAACGTCTTTCTTCTTGGTCATCGGTTCACACCTTCAGGCCAGAGGAGCGGTAGAGCATCCAGTCCACCACGAAATTTACGGCGACGGTCAGTAGCGCGATCGCCGCAGCCGGAATGAGCGGGGTCAGCTCGCCGAACGAGATCAGCGTCGCGTTCTCGCGCACCATCGAGCCCCAGTCCGCGGTCGGCGGCTGAATGCCGAGGCCGAGGAACGAGAGACCGGCGATGAGCAGGAACACGAAGCAGAACTCCAGCCCGAATTCCGCCACCAGAGGCGCCGTGGAGTTGGGCAGGATTTCGCGCCGGATGAGATACCACTTGCGCTCGCCGCGCAGCTTGGCCGCCTCGATATAGTCCATGACCACCACGTTGCCCGCGACCGCCCGGGTGAGGCGGAAGACGCGCGGGCTGTAGATCACCGCGACGACCAGAACGAGGATCACCTCGGAGGGGTTGAAGATGGTCAGCATGAAGCCCGCGAACACCGTCGCAACGCCCGCCATGACGGCAAGGCCGATGAGCCAGCCGATGATGCTGCTCTCCGAGACCGCCGCGACCATCAGCACCCCGACAACCGCCGCAAACCCCGCGAGAAGCCAGAAGCTCGTCGTGTTGTTGGCCAGGTCGCCGCCGAAGATCGACAGCATCAGCAGCGCGAAGATGAGCGACGGGATCGACATGATGACGTCCGACATCCGCCCGAGGAACTGATCGAAATAGCCCCCCGTCGTCGCCGCCAGAAGCCCCGCGAGGGCGCCGAGGAAGAACGCGAGCAGCGTGCCCGCAAGCGCCAGCGCCACGGTGTTGCGCGCGCCGTAGACGATACGGCTGAACATGTCGCGGCCCAACTGATCGGCGCCGAGCAGCATGGTCTCATCCGCGGGCGCGAAGGCCGACGCGATCACCTCGGCCTCGCCGAAAGGCGCGATGACGGGGGCGAAGATGCCCGCCACCGCGTAAGTGAAGATCACGAACATGCCGAAGCCCGCGGTCAGCGGTGCGGTGCGCAACTCCTTGGCCATGTTGACCGAGGTGATGGCGACGAGAAACTCGCGGAACCCGTAGGACACCATCGCCGCCATCGCCAGAAGCCCCGCCGAGACCGCCACGAACTTGAGCGCCGGAACACCGCCGATGATGCCGAGCACGAACGAGACGAGCGTGAGCGAGAACAGCAGCAGGAAGGCCGACCGCTTGTTGAAATACGCCGCGAGGCAGGATCCGCCAAGCAGCAGGGTGTAGTAGATTATGACGAAAACACTCATGTCCCTGCCCCCTTATTTCGGATGCCGCAGACGCGGGTTGGTGAGGATCGCGCCGACATCGGCTGCCAGGTTGAGCAGGATGAAGGTCGCGGCGAAGATCAGGCAGGCGGCCTGAACCACCGGGAAGTCACGCTTGGAAACCGCGTCCACCAGCGCCTGTCCGATACCGGGATAGACGAACACCACCTCGACCAGCACCACGCCGGTGATGAGATAGGCGAGGTTCAGCGCCACCACGTTGATGATCGGTGCCCAGGCATTGGGCAGGGCGTGTTTGACGATCACCTTCCAGGGCGGCGTGCCCTTGAGGCGGGCCATCTCGATATAGGGCGACGACAGCAGGTTGATGATCGAGGCGCGTGTCATGCGCATCATGTGCGCCGTCACCACCAGCACCAGCGTCAGCGCCGGCAGGAAGGTGCGATGCAGAAGGTCGCCGAAATCCATGCCCTCGCGCAAGCTCGCGATGGCGGGGAACATGCCCGTTTTGACCGCGAGATAGAGGATCAGGATGTAGCCCAGAAAAAACTCCGGGCTCGAGATAGAGGTAAGCGTGGCGACGTTGGCCACCCGGTCGAAGATCGAGTTGCGCAGCAGCGCCACGATGACGCCGAGCACGATCGACACCGGCACCGCGATGGCGGCGGCGTAGGTGGCCAGGAACAGCGTGTTGGCGAACCGCTCGCCGATGGTCTCGGTCACGCTCGCGCCGGTGACGATGGAATTGCCGAAATCGAACACCACCGCGCCCGAGAGCCACTGGAAGTAGCGCACGATGGCCGGTTGATCGAGGCCCATTTCCTTGCGCAGCGCGGCAAGGTTCTCGGGGGTTGCCCCCTGCCCCAGCACTGCCGTTGCGATATCGCCGGGCAATAGCTCGACCATGAAGAAGATTATCACGGAAATGATCAATAGTATGATCAGTCCCAGACCCAGCCGCTTGGCGACAAGCCCAAGGATGTCCCCCATCTTTTCCTCCTGCTGTTGTACATCCGCGCCTATTCCGGCTCGTTATCCGGTCAGGCTAGCGGCTTTTTCGTGGGCGGCGAAACATTTTTCTCGTTTTCTGCCGCCGGAAGCGAAGCGAGCGGCCCCCATCGCGCGGGGGCCGCCACCATGTCGTAACGGGCCGATCAGGTGGAGAACCACCAGCGGCTCGCGGCGCGCGCGCCGTCGCAGGACCAGCTTGCCGCCACGTTCTCGCCGCGCTCGACGCCCTTGCCGCGGGCGTAGACCCAGTTGTTGAAGAACGGCAGCAGCGTCCCGCCATCGTTGCGCATCAACAGGCACATCTCGCGATACATTTCGGCACGAAGAGTGTCGTCGAGTTCGGACTTGGCCTGAAGCAGAAGCTCGTTGAAGCGCTCGTTCTTCCAGAAGGTCTCGTTCCAGGCGGCGTCGGCCTTGTAGGCCAGCGTGAACATCACGTCCGGTGTCGGACGCGCCCCCCAGGAAACGGCCGAGAACGGCTTTTTCAGCCAGACATCGGAGTAGTAGCCATCGTTGGGCTCGCGCACCACGTTGATGTTGATACCCGCCGCCTTGGCCTGCTCGGCATAGAGCACGCACATATCCACGGCGCCGGTGTAGACGCTCTCGGCCACCGACATGTTGACCGAAAGCCCTTCCTGCCCCGCCTTCTTGAGCAGCGATTTCGCTTGGTCCGGGTCATACTCGCGCTGCGGGATGTCGTCCGGCCAGTAGGGTTGCACCGGCGACAGGTGGAAGTCGTTGCCGATCGTGGCGGCGCCGAAGGAAATCTTCTCGATGATCTCGTTGCGGTCGATGGCAAGCTTGAGCGCGGTGCGCACGTTAACATCATCGAACGGCGGGGTGTTGACATGCATCGGCATGGTGATCGCGCCGCCCGAGGGGATGTTGTCCACCGTGATGTTGGCGTTGCGCTCCAGCAGCGCCATGGTCTTGAGCTCGATCAGCGAGACACAGTCCACATCGCCCGTCACCAGCGCCGTCTGGCGCGCGTTCGGGTCGTTGAGGATGATCATGGCCACGTTGTCGAAATACGCGCCCTCGCCGTGCCAGCCGTCGTGGCGGCTGAGTTCCCACTGGATGCCGGGCTCGCCCGAGTCGATCTTGTAGGGGCCGGTGCCGTCGCCGGACTGCCAGTTGATCGTGCCGTCGCCGTTCGACGGGCAGATGGCGAAGTGATAGTCCGTCATCAGCCAGGGCAGGTCGGCATTGCCGCGCGACAGCGTGATGACCACCGTGTAATCGCCATCGGCCTTGATGTCGGTCACGTCGGTCAGAAGTGCCTTGGCCGCCGAGGTCGTCTCGTCGCCGCGGTGATGGTTGAGGCTGTCCACCACGTCCTGCGCAGTGCATTTCTTGCCGCTGTGGAAGCTGGCGTTCTCGTTGAGCGTGAAGGTCCACTCGGCCGCGTCGGGGGTGGCCTCCCATGCCGTCGCGAGATCGGGGCCGAGCCCGTTCTCCGGCGTGATCATGGTCAGGTAGCTGCGGTGCGTGTGCGCCAGAAAGATCATCTGCCGCGTCACATAGGTGCCCGGATCGTGCGTGTCGGAGCTGTTGCCGTCGTGAACACCCCAGCGGAACGTACCGCCGCGTTGCGGCTGGGCGGCTGCGGATTTGGTCCAGAGGCCGGTGGCGGCGGAGGCGGTGACACCCGCGACCCCCGCGTAATGCATGAAGGACCGCCGCGAGATATTGCCCTCGCGGGCAGCCATCGCCAAGCGGTCCAGAAGGATCTGGTCGGTTTTCCTCGTCATGAGACTTCCCTGTTTTGTGGTTTATCTGTCGCTGCAAGACTCGCTGGCGCGGCCTTGGACTTCAGCTTCCTTGTCAGAGGCCCTGTCAGGATGCTCAAAAACGACATGTCGGTATCAAAACACGAAATAACCCCCGTTTCCACCCTCCATAACAAGCTTTTGCAAATCAATAAGATAAGGCACACCGCATCGCCGCGGCGCAGCATCGCAGCCGCTCAGCCCCGCCGCGCGCGCAGCCGCACGAAGTAATCGAGCCGCTTTTTCAGCTCGCGCTCGAAGCCGCGCTCGGGCGGCATGTAATAGACCGGGCGCTTCATGCCCTCGGGAAAATAATCCTGCCCCGAGAACCCGTCCTCGGCATCGTGGTCGTATTCGTAGCCCGCGCCGTACCCCTGCTCCTTCATCAGCGAGGTGGGCGCGTTCAGGATATGCTTTGGCGGCGGTTCGCTGCCGGTCTTCTTCGCATCCCGCATGGCTGCCTTGCAGGCGGCGTAGCCCGCGTTCGATTTCGGGGCGAGGGAGAGGTAGATCACGGCCTGCGCCAGCGCCAGTTCGCCCTCGGGGCTGCCGAGGCGTTCGTATATTTCCCAGGCGTGCAGGCAGACGGTCTGCGCGTGGCTGTCGGCGAGGCCGATATCCTCGATCGCCATCCGCGTGATGCGCCGCGCCAGGTAACGCGGATCCTCGCCCCCCGCGAGCATCCGCGCGAGCCAGTAAAGCGCCGCATCCGGGTCCGAGCCGCGCACCGATTTGTGCAGCGCCGATATGAGGTTGTAATGTGCGTCGCCCGATTTGTCGTACTGCGCGGCGCGGCGCGTCAGCCGCCCGGTCAGCGCCGAAGTATCGAGCCTGCCCTCGACACGCCACGCCGCCACCTGCTCGATCAGGTTGAGAAGCGCGCGGCCATCGCCATCGGCCATCTCCAGCAGGTTTTCGCGCGCCGGGCCGTCGAGCGGCAAGGCGCGGCCCATTTCCTGCTCGGCGCGCTGCGCCAGAAGCTCAAGATCGGCGAGGTCGAGCCGCTCGAGCACCAGCACCTGCGCCCGGCTCAGAAGCGCGGCGTTGAGCTCGAAGGACGGGTTTTCCGTGGTCGCCCCCACCAGCAGGATCGTGCCGTCCTCCATATGCGGCAGGAACGCATCCTGCTGCGCGCGGTTGAAGCGGTGGATCTCGTCCACGAAGAGCAGCGTGCCCTGCCCCTGCGAACGGCGGTGGCGCGCCTCGTCGAACACGCGGCGCAATTCGGGCACGCCGCTGAAAATGGCGCTGATCTGCACGAAATGCAGATCGGTCTCGTCGGCCAGCAGCCGCGCGATGGTGGTCTTGCCCACGCCCGGCGGGCCCCACAGCACGAGCGAACCGAGGCTGCCCGCCGCCAGCATCGCGCCAAGCGCGCCCTCGGGGTCGAGGATCGCCGCCTGCCCGACCACCTCTGACAGGGCGCGGGGGCGCAGCCGGTCGGCCAGCGGGCGCGGAGCGGTGGCGGGGGGCTCTTCCCCGGGCGCGGTGTCGAACAGATCCGCCACGTTCAAAGCCGCAGCCGCAGCGACAGGCGGCGCCCGTCGCGCACGATGCCCAGCACCAGAGCCCGGTCAGCGGCGCGCAACGCGGCGGCGGCGGTAGCGGTGTCGGGGACCGGCTGCCCGCCTATCTCGCGCAGGATGTCGCCCGCCCGCAGGCCGGCGCGCCCGCCATAGGGGCCCGGTTTCTCGATCAGCACGCCGGAGGCGGCAAGCGGCAGGCCATATTCGTCGATGACGGCGGGGTTGATCGTCACCAGCGCCAGCCCGGGAAGCGCCGCCGCGCGCCCGGTCACGCGCCGGTCGCGCGGCGGGGTCTCGGGCGCGGCGGTGAGCGTCACCGCGATCTCCGAGGTTGCGCCCTCTCGCACCCGAGTGACGTTGGCGTCGGCCCCGATGCCCGCCAGCGACAGGCGATAGACCATCTCGGCGGGGCTGTTGACGGGTTCGCCGTCGACGGCGACGACCACATCTCCGGGGGCGAGCCGCCCGGCGAATACGCTCTGCGGGTGCACCTGCGAGATCACCAGCCCGCGCGGCCGCTCGAGGCCCAGCCCCTCGGCCATGTCGGGGGTCACGATCTGCCCCGAAAGCCCGGCCCAGGGCCGCTCGAAGCTCTCGTTGCCCGCCCGCGCCTGTGCCACGAACTGCGCCACGAGATCGGCGGGGATGGCAAACCCGATGCCGTTCGACCCGCCGGACCGCGACAGGATCGCGGTGTTGATTCCAATGAGTTGGCCATTCACATCCACCAGCGCGCCGCCGGAATTGCCGGGGTTGATCGGCGCGTCGGTCTGGATGAAATAGCCCCGCGACGAGCCCATCGCCGTGCCCGACCGCGCCAGCCCCGACACGATGCCGCTACTGACCGTCTGGCCCACGCCGAACGGGTTGCCGATGGCCAGCACAAGTTCGCCCACCGCGACGCTGTCGCTGTCGCGCAGGCTGAGCGCGGACAGATCGGGCGCGTCCTCGATCTGAAGGATCGCGAGGTCGGCCTCCTTGTCGCCCAGAAGCACGCGGGCCGCGTATTCGCGCCGGTCGCTGAGCACCACGCGGATATCCGTGGCCTCGCCGACGACGTGGTAATTCGACACCACAATCCCGTCTTCGGACAGGATCACGCCGGAGCCGAGCGAGTTCTGCACGCGCGGGCGCGCGGGGCCGAACTCGCGGAAGAACCGCTCGAAGAACGGATCGCCCATGAACGGGCTGCGGCGGCTTTCGACGACGCGGCTGGCGTAGATGTTGACCACCGCCGGGGCGGCCTGTTTCACCACCGGGACAAAGCCGGTGGCGATCTCGGTCATGCTGCCCGGCACGCGCATTTCGGCGGCGGCGGGCGCGGCGACGAGGGTCAGGACAAGACAGAGGTTTCGGAACACGAAGCGCGGCCTTTCTCGCGATTAACCGGATGTCCCGAGATATGCGGGGCGGGCGCTGGCAATGCAAGCCTCGCGCTTTTTCCTGGTCCAAATACCCGAACCCACAAACGCAAAACCCCCGCCGGTGAGGGCGGGGGTCAGGGCCTTGCCAACGGGTTGGCCTGGCTTATTCTTCTTCGGCTTCCTCGACGGCGACGCGGGCGCGGTCCCCGGCGCCCTTGGCATCGACATCGCGCTCGACGAATTCGATGATCGCCATCGGCGCCATGTCGCCATAGCGGAACCCGGCCTTGAGCACGCGCACATAGCCGCCCTGACGGTCCTTGTAGCGGGGGCCGAGCACGTCGAACAGCTTGGCGACGTGGGCGTCCTGCTTGAGCTGTGCGGCGGCCTGGCGGCGGGCGTGCAGATCGCCGCGCTTGCCCAGCGTGACGAGCTTTTCCACCACCCGGCGCAGTTCCTTGGCCTTGGGGAGGGTGGTCTTGATCTGCTCATGTTCGATGAGCGAGCCGGCCATGTTCGCCCACAGCGCCTTGCGGTGCTCGTGGGTGCGGTTTAGGCGGCGGTATCCTCTTGCGTGACGCATGTCTTTCTCCTTCGTGTTTTGCTTTGTCCGGCGGTCTGATGCGTGTCAGCCGCTCTCCTTGGGGCGGGATTGCCCGGTTGTCGGGGAAACCGATTTCTTGAAAAGAAATCGGAACGGAAACTTTTCAAGTTTCCGTCCCCTTATCTCAAAAGGCGTCCTCGAATTTCTTGGCGAGGTCCTCGATATCGTCCGGTGGCCAGTCCTCGACATCCATGCCGAGGTGCAGCCCCATGCCCGACAGCACTTCCTTGATCTCGTTGAGCGACTTGCGGCCGAAATTCGGCGTGCGCAGCATCTCGGCCTCGGTCTTCTGGATGAGATCGCCGATATAGA
>JADQCC010000060.1 GCA_016278295.1 Roseovarius sp.
CCCCCTCCGCGCGCGCCCCGGCGCGCGCCAGCGCCTCGCGCGACCACGCGGCATAATCCGTGTCGAGGAGCGCGAGGTCCAGCAGCCACTCACCGGGATAATCCACGATGTCGAGATGCACGGTACGCGGCCCGGCCATGCCCGCCAGCATCCCCGCGGGCCGCACCCTGAGCGACAGCCGCAATTCCGAGACGGCGCGCGTGCTTTGGGGCCAGTGCGGCTCGGGTCCGGCGAGCGCGGCGAGATGCGTCTCGTAATCGAAACGCGGCAGCGTGACATCGGGCTGTGGTTGCAGATAGGCCGCGAGAATGCGCCCCTCGCCCGCCGCGGCAAGGCCGCCCATGCGTCCGCGATCCAGCAGGTTGGCCACCAGAGAGGTGATGAACACGGTCTTTCCGGCCCGCGCGAGGCCGGTCACGCCCAGCCGGATCACCGGCTCGAACAGCGCGCCCGAGACGCGCTCGCCAAACCCCTCGATCCCCCGCGTCAGCCCCTCGGCCAGCCCTGCAATCGCCACGCACCGCCCCTCTCGTTGCTTGCCCCCGAGAATAGGCACGCCCGCGCCCGCCTGCCAGTACCGAATTCGGGTCATGGCCAAGCCCGCAATTCCCCGCTAAGAGGGCCGTCAGACCACAGCGGAGCCCGCCCGATGACCGACGCAGAGCATCCCCATATCTACCTCGTCACCCCCCCCGCCTTCGAGATCGCGCCGTTCACCGACCGGCTCGCCGCCGTGCTCGATGCGCATCCCGTGGCCTGTCTGCGCGTGGCGCTCGCCTCCGCCGACGAATACACCGTGGCCGCGACCGCCGATGCCTGCCGCGAGACGGCCCATGCCCGCGACGTGGCGGTGGTGATCGAGCGGCATGTGGGGCTCGTCGGGCGGCTTGGCCTCGACGGGGTGCACCTCGCCGACGGCGCGCGCGGGGTGCGCGCGGCGCGAAAGGAGCTTGGGCCCGACGCCATCGTCGGGGCGTTCTGCGGCACCTCGCGCCATGACGGGATGAGCGCGGGCGAGGCCGGGGCCGATTACGTCGCCTTCGGCCCGGTGGGTCGGACCGCGCTTGGCAGCGGCACGCAGGCAGAGCGCGAAATCTTCGAATGGTGGTCCGAGATGATCGAGCTGCCCGTGGTGGCCGAGGGTGCGCTCGACGCGGCCACCGTGGCCGCGCTCGCCCCGGTCAGCGATTTTCTCGCCTTCGGCGAGGAAATCTGGCGCGAGGAGGACGCCGGCGCCGCCCTCGCCCTGCTCACCGCCGCGATGCGTTAGCGTGCCGCTCAGGGCGAGAGCCGGTTTCGAGCTCTTCGAACACGCGGGATCAATGGGTGGGGGCGTATCGCGTGACTGCGAATGAACGCGGCACGCTTGCCTGGCGTCTGCATCTATTCTGGCATCTGTATCTATCCGCCGGGCTGAATCTGCCACGCGGCGGGGCGGGTCAGAGAGCTGCGCGCTCCTGCGTGGCGCGCGGTCAGGCCCGTGCCCCTTGCAAGACCCGGCAAAGCCTGCGGGTTCCACGGCGGGCACCTGCCGCGCCCGGCCCGGTCCGGGACTGAGCACGCCCCCCCCTCAAACGCAACGCGCCGGGCAAGACCCGGCGCGCGCATTTTGGTCGTGGTGACGCGTGCTCAGTCGATCTCGACCAGCTCGATGGCAAAGGTCAGATCCTGCCCCGCCAGCGGATGGTTGGCATCGAGGATCACCTCGCTATCGGTCACTTCGGCCACCGTCACGGGCATCACCTGCCCCTGCGGCGTCTGCACCTGCAGGCGCGTGCCGATGTCGAGCGGGATATCCTCGGGGATGTCGGCGCGCGGCACCGCCTGCTTGGCGTCGGGGTCGGCGTCGCCATAGGCTTCGGCGGCGGGCACCTCGACGGTCTTTTTCTCGCCGACGGCCATGCCCGGCAGCGCGGCTTCGAGACCGGGGATGATCTGCCCCGACCCGACGGTGAGTTCCAGCGGATCGCGGCCTTGCGACGAATCGAAGGTCTCGCCGTCGGCCAGCGTTCCGGTATAGTGAATACGGACGGTATCGCCCTCTTTGACCTGGGTCATACGATGTTCCAATGCTTGGGGATGGGTGAATTTGCAAGGCCGCGCGGCGCGCGGGTGCTCGGTTGATGCAGAGACCCTAGCCGAGCCGTCACGGATTCGCAAACAGCCTGCGGGCGTGGCAGGGCTTTCCCCTCCTCCCGGTTCGTGCCAGTCTCCGCGCGACCAACAGAAAGGGACGCCCATGCCGATCACCACCTGCATCTTCGACGCTTATGGCACGCTTTTCGACGTGGCCGCGGCGGCGCGCGCCGCGGCCGCCGAACCGGGGCGCGAGAGCTTTGCCCGCCACTGGCCCGCCATCGCCGAGAAATGGCGCCTCAAGCAACTGCAATACACCTGGCTGCGCGCCGTGATGGGCGAGCATATCGGCTTCTGGCAGGTCACGCAGGACGGGCTCGACTGGGCGCTCGAATCCGAGGGCCTGCTTGGCGACGCCGACCTGCGCGAGCGGCTGCTGCAACTCTACTGGGAGCTCGAGGCCTACCCGGAGGTGCCCGACATGCTCGCCGCGCTCAAGGCCGATGACCGCAACACCGCGATCCTCTCCAACGGCGCGCCCGACATGCTCGACGGGGCGGTGCGATCCGCGGGGATCGGCGACCGGCTCGACGATGTGCTCTCGGTCGAAAGCGTCGGCATCTTCAAGCCCGCCCGCGTGGTCTATGACCTCGTCGGCCAACGCTTTGGCTGCCCGCCCGAGGAGGTGCTCTTTGTCTCGTCCAACGGCTGGGATGCCTGCGCCGCCGCCGGCTACGGCTTTCGCACCGTGTGGGTCAACCGCGGGGGCGACCCGGTGGACCGTCTGCCCGCCGCGCCCGACGCACAGCTCTCTGACCTTTCCGGCATCCCCGGCATGGTGCGGGGCTGATGGCACGGTTTGCCACGTCGGATGGGCTGTCGCTGCATTACCGGGACGCGGGCACGGGACACCCCGTCCTGTGCCTCGCCGGGCTCACGCGCAACAGCGCCGATTTCGACTTCATGGCCCCCCATCTCGCGGACACGCGGCTCATCCGGCCCGATTATCGCGGGCGCGGGCAATCGGATCACGCCGCCGATTTCATGTCCTACAACATCCTGACCGAGGCCCGCGATGCGACTGAATTGCTCGATCACCTCGGCCTTGACCGTGTGACCATCATCGGCACGTCGCGCGGCGGGCTGATCGCGATGGCGCTGGCGCATCTGCACCCCGACCGGCTCGCGGGCGTGGTGCTGAACGATATCGGCCCCGAGGTGGCCGACACCGGCATCGCCCGGATCATGGATTACGTCGGGCGAGAGCCGGACCTGCCCGACCTCGACGCCGCCGCCGACGCCCTCGCCCATGTCCACGCCGCCGGCTTTCCCGGCGTGCCGCTCGCGCGCTGGCGCGCGCAGGCCGAGGCGATGTTCTTCGAGAAGCCCGGCGGCGGGCTGGGCCTGCGCTACGATGCGCGCCTGCGCGACGCGCTGGTGGGACAGGCGGGCGCGGGCGCGGCCCCGGACCTGTGGCAGATGTTCGATGCGCTGAAAGACACCCCCCTCGCCGCCATCCGGGGCGCGAATTCCGACCTGCTGAGCGAAGAGACGTTCCGCAGGATGCAGGCGCACCACCCCGCCATGATCGCCGCCACCGTCCCCGATCGCGGCCACGTGCCGTTCCTCGACGAGCCGCAGGCGCTCGCCGCCATCCGATCCCTGCTGGAGCAGACGCGATGACCGACATCACCATGATCCGCGCGGCGCAGGCCCGCCTCGCCGGGCACGCGCGGCGCACGCCGCTGCTCGCCTCGCCCTTTCTCGATGAAATCGCCGGGCGGCGCGTCCTCATAAAGCCCGAATGCCTGCAACATACCGGCAGCTTCAAGTATCGCGGCGCGCGCTCGGCCATCTCGGCGCTTGACGCCGATACCCGCGCGCATGGGGTGATCGCCTTTTCCAGCGGCAACCACGCGCAGGGCATCGCCCTCGCGGCGCACGAGTTCGGTGTGCCGAGCGTCATCATCATGCCGTCCGACGCGCCGCGCCTGAAGATCGACAACACGCGCGCCCTCGGGGCGGAGGTGGTGCTCTACGACCGCGCGGGCGAGGATCGCGATGCCATCGGCGACCGGCTCAGCGCCGAGCGCGGGCTCACCCTCATCAGGCCCTTCGACGAGCCGCAGGTCATCGCGGGTCAGGGCACCACCGGGCTGGAAATCGCCGAGGACGCCACCGCCCTCGGGATCGAGACCGCCGATGTGCTGGTCTGCTGCGGCGGCGGCGGGCTGACATCGGGCATCGCGCTGGCGCTGGAGGCCGACGCGCCGGGCCTGCGCGCGCGCCCGGTGGAGCCGGAGGGCTTCGACGACGTCGCCCGCTCGCTCCGCAATGGCCGGATCGAGCGCAACACGCGCAGCGCGGGCGGGCTGTGCGACGCGATCATCACGCCGCAGCCCGGCGCGCTCACCTTCCCGATCATGCACCGCCTCTGCGGGCCGGGCATCGTGGTGAGCGACGACGAGGCGCTGCACGCGATGGCGCGCGCCTTCCAGCGGCTCAAGGTGGTGGCCGAGCCGGGTGGCGCGGTGGCGCTCGCCGCCGCCCTCTTTCACGCGGACGAGATCGTCGGCGACACGGCGATCTGCATCGTCTCGGGCGGCAATGTCGATGCCGACATCTTCACCACCGCGCTCGCGCGGTTCGGCTGAAGGCACCGCGCCATGCCCTTTCTCGATCTTGGCGACGTGACGCTCCATTACCTCGACGAGGGCGCGCCCGACGGCCCGCCCCTCGTCCTCGCCCACGCGCTCGGCACCGGCACGATGCTGTGGGACAACATCATGCCGCTCTTGCCGCCCGACCTGCGGGTAATCCGCTACGATGCGCGCGGACACGGGCGATCCTCCTGCCCGCCCGCGCCCTACACGATGGGTGCGCTCATCCGCGACGCCGAGCGGCTGATGGATCACCTCACCCTGCGCGATGCCATGTTCGTGGGCCTCTCCATCGGCGGCATGGTGGCGCAGGGGCTGGCGGTGAAACGGCCCGACCTCGTGCGCGCGCTGGTGCTGTCGAATACCGGGGCCAAGATCGGCACACCCGAAATCTGGGCCGACCGCATCGCCACCGCCCGCCGCCCCGGCGGGATGGAAGAGCTGGCCCGCGCCTCCTGCGCGCGGTGGTTCCCGCGCGCCTATGTCAGGGCTGGCCACCACCTGCCGTGGTACGCGCATCTGCGCGCCCACGACCCCGAGGGCTATGCCGGCTGCGCTGCCGCCATTTCCGGCACCGATTTCTACACCCCCACCTCCGGGCTGCGCAGTCCGACCCTCGGCATCGCCGGGTCCGAGGACGGCTCCACCCCACCCGATCTGGTACGAGAGACAACAGACCTCATCCCCGGCTCGCAATTCCGCCTGCTGCGCGGCACCGGTCACGTTCCGCCGATCGACGCCCCGCGGGACTACGCCGCCTGCCTCTGCGATTTCATCGCCGCAACCGGGCACCTCGCGCGCTAGGTGATCGCCAGCGGCGCGCTGCGCCCGCTCTGCTCCAGCTCCCATTCCGCCTGCCATTGCCCGGCAACGCGGCTCAGCACCAGGTAATTGCGCTCGGCCACGTAATGCCTGCGCTGGCCCGCGATCCGCTCGATGGTGATCGGATGCCCTTGCAGCGGATCCTCCCCCAGACGCGAGAGCAGATCCAGCGCCCGCGCCCACATCACCGGCGGCGCGCGATGCGCGATCCCCGAGGCCACCAGCTGATGCAGGTGCAGCCCCTCGCCCAGATCCATGACCGCCCGCGTGGCAAGATGTATTTCCCCCGAGATGGCGGCGATGTCATGGCCCGTCCGCTGCGCCATGTCGCGCACCAGCCGCAGCATTTGCTTCCATTCGTCGCGATGTGCCCGGCTCTGCCATTGGTCGCGCAGGTCGTCCTCGTATTTCTGCATCCGGGGCACCACCACCATTATCCGCTCCAGCAGCGACAGGCGCGGGCCCAGCAGCGGCACGCTCGACATCAGCAGGCTCTGGCCTTCCTGCGCGCGCGTGGCCTCGGCCCGCATCATCCGCCAGCCGCCATCGCCCATGATCCGCCGCCGCGTCCGCTCGGATCGCAGATCGGGCGCGATGATGCGCAGATCGCCGCGCCGCACCACCCAGCCCAGATGCGCGCCGCCGGGGTCGGTGAACCGCGCGGGCAGATCGCCGTCGCGCGCGGCGTGCTGGAATACGAGAAAGCTCTCGCGCGCCGCCTCGAACAGGCATTGCCCCACCGGCGAATAGGTGCGCGAGCGCGGCAAAGAGCCCCAGCCGTCGCAGATGTCGTGATCGTCCCATTGCATGATCGACGGCACCCGCGCGGCGAGCCATGCGAATTGCGGCGCACGATAGAGCGCGGCGTAGCGCGCAAAGAAGCGCTCGCGCAGGTGGCGGCGCAGATCGGCGAGGTCGGCCCGGCTTGGGTCGCGCGGGGGGCGGTCCGGCCAGTCATGGCAGAGCGGATGACCCTCGGTCACCTCGTCGGCATAGAGCTGATCGCCGCCATGCAGCAGCAAGGCGAACGGCGCGCGCTCGTGCTCGGCGGCGAGCCGCGCCCACATGGCGTTGCGCTCCGACGCGGCGCGCTCCATGTCGCCGGTCTCTTCGCCGTTGCACGACACGTAGGCCAGCCGCAGGTCGCCCTCGAAACCGGCGGCGAGCGTGTATTTCGAACCGTTCCAGCGATAGCACGCCCCCGCCGCGCAAGGCAGCACGAACCGCGCCCGCCAGACCGTGCCCGCATCATAATCCGCGATCCGCTCCGGGGCGATGTCCTGCCCTTCCGCCTCGATCGGTCCGGGCCGCTCACCGGGGGCGGTGACGAACAGCGCGGCCAGGTCCAGATGCGTGTCGCGCATCTCGTCGAGAAACAGGATCGGACCAATGATTTCGTCAGGATTCGTCATGCGCCGTTTCCTTCCCTCCCATGTCTGCCGCGGATCATCCGACGCCCGCGCCGGTCGCGAAACGCGCATAGACATAATCGGGCTTGCACCCAAGGTCGAATCCCCCTCACCTGTGAAAAACCGAGGGAGAAATTCATGGGCATTATCAAGGCCGCCGTCTGCCACCAATTCGGCGCCCCGCTCAGCATCGAGGACGTCCACCTGCGCGCGCCAGAGGCCGGCGAGATCGAGGTCGCGCTCGACGCCGTGGCGATCTGCCATTCGGATATCACCTATGCCGATGGCGGCTGGGGCGGTACGCTGCCGGCGGTCTACGGCCACGAGGCGGCGGGCCGGGTGCGCGCCACCGGCGCGGGCGTCACCGGCATCGCACCGGGCGATCCGGTGGTGGTCACGCTGATTCGCGCCTGCGGGCAATGCGCGTCTTGCGCCGGGGGCCGCCCCACCGGGTGCGAGACCCCCTATGACGGCGATCACGGGCCGCTCAGCCTGCCGGATGGCGGCACGCTGCATCAGGCGATGGCCTGCGGGGCCTTTGCCGAGGCGGTCGTCGTGCATCACAGCCAGGTCGTGAAACTGCCCGAGGGCATCGACATGGCCGCCGCCTCGCTTCTGGCCTGCGGCGTCATCACCGGCGTCGGCGCGGTGGTGAACGCGGCCCATCTGCGGGCGGGCGAGGACGTGGTGGTGATCGGCGCGGGCGGCGTCGGATTGAATGCCATCCAGGGCGCGCGCATCGCGGGCGCGCGGCGCATCGTGGCCGTGGACATGACCGAGGAAAAGCTCGCCGCCGCCCGCGAGTTCGGCGCCACCGACGGGGTGCTCGCGACCCGGGACAAGCCGTGGCGCGCGGCGAAACAGGCGATGGGGCGCGGCGCGGACGCGGTCTTTGTCACCGTGGGCGCGGCACGGGCGTATGACGCGGCACCGCGCTATCTTGCCGGGGGCGGCCGGATGGTGATGGTCGGCATGCCCCATTCCGGCGACGAGAGCCGCTACGAGGCCGCCAATTTCGCCGCCGCCGGGCAAGCGATGATCGGTTCCAAGATGGGCGAGACGGTGATCCGCCGCGACATCCCGTGGATGGTCGATCTCTACGCGCAGGGGCGGCTCAAACTCGACGAGCTCATATCGCATCGCTGGACGCTCGACCGGATCAACGAGGCCATCGCCGACACCAAATCCGGCTCTGCGCGGCGCAACGTGATCGTGTTCGACTGACCGCGCGGGCACCGGCGCGATACCGACAGGATACCGACAAGATACCGACAGGCAAAATCAGCCACCGGAGACTCCCATGAAACTCGCCGATCTCGACATCATCGTCACCTCCCCGCCCGCGCCGGGCTGGGGCGGGCGCTACTGGATTCTCGTGAAACTGACCACCGATGACGGGATCACCGGCTGGGGCGAATGCTATGCGGCGAGCGTCGGACCAGAGGCGATGCGCGCCGTGATAGAGGATGTGTTCGCGCGCCATATGGCGGGCGAAAACCCTGAAAACATTGAACTTATGTTCCGCCGCGCCTATTCCTCCGGCTTCACGCAGCGGCCCGACCTGACGGTTATGGGCGCGTTCTCTGGGCTGGAAATCGCCTGCTGGGACATCCTCGGCAAGGCGCGCGGGCGGCCCGTCTGGGCGCTTCTTGGCGGGCGGATGAACGCCTCGATCCGCGCCTATACCTACCTCTACCCCCTGCCCCATCACGACCTGACCGCCTTCTGGACCTCCCCCGAGATGGCCGCCGAGAGCGCGCTGGAGGCGGTAAGTCGCGGATATACCGCGATAAAATTCGATCCCGCCGGCCCCTACACCATGCGCGGCGGGCACATGCCCGCGATGTCCGACATCTCGCTCTCCGTGGCCTTCTGCCGTGCCATCCGAGAGGCCGTGGGCGACCGCGCGGATCTGCTTTTCGGCACCCACGGACAGTTCACCACCGCCGGTGCCATCCGGCTCGGTCAGGCGCTAGAGCCCTATTCGCCGCTCTGGTTCGAAGAACCCGTACCCCCTGATAACATTGACGAAATGGCCCGCGTCGCCCGCGCCGTGCGGATTCCCGTCGCCACCGGCGAGCGGCTCACCACGAAGGCCGAATTCGCCGCCGTGCTGCGCGCCGGAGCCGCCGAAATCCTGCAACCCGCGCTTGGCCGCGCGGGTGGCATCTGGGAGATGAAGAAGGTCGCCGCCATCGCCGAGGCCCACAACGCGCAAATGGCCCCCCACCTCTACGCCGGCCCCGTCGAATGGGCAGCGAATGTGCATCTGGCGACCTCTATCCCCAACATCTTGATGGCAGAGACCATCGAGACGCCCTATCACGCAGCGCTCATCAAGGGGGGCATCACGGTCGAGGGCGGCTTCATCACCCCACCCCGGACACCGGGCCTTGGCATCGAGATTGACGAGGCCCTCGCCCGCGCCCACCCCTACGAGGGTGACGGCCTGCACCTCGAAATGCAGGACGCGCCCTGCGACTACGTCAACGGCAACAGCTTCGCCGGGGGCGCCCCGCTCAAGACGGAGTAAGGGCGGGTTGGGTCTGGAACGGACGTTTGGGATTTGGCGATGAGCCGCGCGAGCACCCGACCGCGGGTGGGCGCACTGGCGTTTGGGCTATGCGGTTTATGGTGCAAGATACTTCTTATCTAACAGCAGCTTACACCGTTGCAAAAGCGCCCGCCCGTCCGGGCGGTCGGGCGCTCGCGCGGCGGCGTGCAAGCACGCCTTGTTCCGCGCGGGGGCAGGAGGCGAATGACCGCTCCAGGCCAATCACGGCAACACCTGCAACCACAGCCATGCCGTAACCACCGTCAGCCCCGTCGCGATCAGCACGCTCGACGCCGCCACCCGCTTGGCATGGCCATACATGTTGGCGAAGATATAGGCATTGACCCCCGGCGCCATCGCCGCCGTCACCACCGCCGCGCGCAAGCCCTCCACCGGCAGCGACAGCGCCCGGCCCAGCCCGTAGGTGATCGCCGGGTGCGCCACCAGCGATACGGCGCAGACATAGAGGATCGCGCGCATGTCGCCTTCGGGGCGGTACTGCACCAGCACCCCCCCCAACCCGAACAGCGCCGCCGGAAGCGCCGCGCGCACCATCAGGTCGAGCGCGTCGTTCACCGGCCCCGGGATCGGCAGCCCCGACAGGTTCACGGCAAAGCCCGCGGCGATGCCCATGATGAGCGTGTTGGAGAACATCGCGCGCCCCACCTTGGCCGCGACCGTCACCCCGCTCTGTCCGCGCGCGCGCACCACCTCCATCGCGGTGATGCCGATGCCATAGCAAAACGGCGAATGCACCGCGATGATCGCAAAGTTGGCCGACAGCGCGCCCACCCCGTAGGCGCGCTCCATGATCGGCAGACCCAGCAGGACCGAGTTGGAGAAGAGGCCGCAAAAGCCAATGGCCACCGCGTCTTCCCACGACCGGCCAAAGATCAGCCGCGCACCGAACAGCCCCAGCAAAAACCCCGACAGCGCCCCGGCATAAAAGCTCAAGAGCAGCCGCCAGTCGAAGCTCTGCGCCAGATCGAGCCGCGCCAGCGCCGCGAACAGCAGGCACGGGATGGCGAATTTCTGGGTGAAGATCATGAGGCCATCCACGCCCGCCGCGCTGAACCAGCCCCGCCAGACCGCGAGATAGCCGAACCCGATCACCAGAAAGACCGGAAGGATGACCTCGAGAAGCGCCTGCACCGGCTCAGACCGCGTAGCGGATCACCATCCCGTCAAAGGCGGGGGTGACATGCGCGGGTGTCTCGTCGGCGATGGTCCGGTAATCCATGTCGATATGCATGTTGGTCAGCACCGCCCGGCGCGGGGCGGCGCGCGCGATCCACTCCAGCGCGAGGTCGAGATGCGCGTGCGTCGGGTGCGGCGTGCGCCTGAGCGCGTCGAGCACCCAGCAATCGAGCCCTTCGAGCGCGGGCCAGGCCCGCTCGGGGATATCCAGGACGTCCGGCAGATAGGCCAGGTCGCCGATGCGAAACCCCAGCGCGTCAATGCTGCCATGCCCCACAGTGAACGGGGTCAGCGTGATCGCCCCGCCCTGCCCTTCGATGGTGAACGTTCCGTCGATCGTGTGCATGTCGAGGATCGGCGGATACGGGCTGTCCTCGGGCTGCACGAAGGCATAGCCGAACCGCGAATAGAGCGCGTTCTGCGTGTCGCCGTCGGCGTAGACGGGCAGCCGCTGGCGCATGTTGAAGACGATCATCCGCAGATCGTCGATACCGTGGACGTGATCGGCATGGGAATGCGTATAGACAACCGCGTCGAGCGCGCCGACACCGGCATCCAACAGCTGCGCACGAAGATCCGGCGAGGTGTCGATCAGCACCCGGGTCACGCCCGCCCCGGTCTCGTGCTCCACCAGCATCGAACAGCGGCGGCGGGAATTGCGCGGCTCGCCCGGATCGCAATCGCCCCAATGCCCGCCGAGCCGTGGCACGCCGCCCGACGATCCACAGCCGAGGATGGTAAACCGCAATTCCCCCATCAGATCACCGCCCGCGAGAACAGCCTCTCGAAATTTGCCTCGGTCTGCGCGGCGAACTCGGGCCAATCCATACCGAACACCTCCGCCCCCTTCCGCGCGGTATGCGCGGTGTAGGCCGGCTCGTTGCGCTTGCCGCGATAGGGCGGCGGCGCGAGATAGGGCGCGTCGGTCTCGACGAGGATGCGATCCACCGGGGCGGACGCAAAGATATCGCGCAGCTCCTGGCTCTTGGGAAAGGCGGCAATTCCGGACATCGACAGGTAGAACCCAAGGTCAAGCGCCGCGCGCGCCAATCCCGCACCGGACGAAAAGCAATGCATGACGCAATCGTAGGGCCCGTTGCGGTATTCCTCGGTCAGGATACGCGCCATATCCTCATCCGCCGCGCGGGCATGGATGATAAGCGGCAGGCCGGTTTCCCGCGCGGCCGCGATGTGTACCCGCAGGCTCTGTTGCTGCACCTCCGCGCTCTCGGCGGTGTAGTGGTAGTCGAGCCCGGTCTCGCCGATGCCGACGAACTTGGGATGCGCGGCCAGCGCAACCAGATCCTCTACCGTGGCCAGCGGCTCCTCGCTCGCGCTCATCGGGTGGGTTCCGGCGGCATAGAACACATGGCGGTACGCCTCGGCGATGGCGCGTACCTGCGGCTCTTGCCGCAGCCGCGTGCAGATCGTCACCATGCGGTGCACGCCCGCCTCGCGTGCCCGCGCGATGATGTCGTCACGCTCGCCGTCAAAATTGGGAAAATCGAGATGGCAGTGGCTGTCGGTGATACGGATGTCGGTGCTCATGCGTCCCCTGCGAGGCCGGGCTAGCCCCCGGCGGTCTGCTTAATCCTGAGCACGGTATCTAGGACAAGGCTGACAGGGTCAAGGTTGACCGCCAGCCCGTGACGCGCGCGCGAACCGACCTCCTCCGAGACCTGCGCCCAGAGCCGCGCACGCCCCGCATCGGGGGCCAACCGTGCCAGGAGTGCCGCCTCGCCGGGGGCCGCCTCGACCTCGGGCGGCGCGCCGGTGGCCCCGGTCCGCGCCAGCCGC
>JADQCC010000302.1 GCA_016278295.1 Roseovarius sp.
CGCACCCCGATCAGGCCGCGTTCGAGCGGGTGCAAATAAGTTGGCAATGCCCGACACGGTGCTGGAGCCGGGCATGGTGATCTCGATGGAGCCGATGCTGACGCTCGGCGAGGGACAGTCCGGCGCGGGCGGCTACCGCGAGCACGACATCCTGGTCATCACCGAGGATGGCAGCGAAAACATCACGGGCTATCCTTATGGCCCCGACTTCAACGTGATCGGCTGAGCCGGGACCGGGGCGGCCCCGCGCCGCCCCGGCACCCCCTGTCAGGCGAGGTGATCGACCACCTGCAAATGTTGCGCCAGGCGATCCACCTCTGACAGGTAGCGCGCCACCAGCCTTGGGTCGTGCGGCGCGGGGCTGACGCCCGCAGGGATTTCGCGTGCCAGCACCGATTCGACCGCCAGTGAGACGGGCACCGACACCAGCCGCGCCATCGCCGTGCCGCGCAGGTCGCCCCAGGCGTCCATCACGTAGGTCTTGTGCCAAACGGGCGCGCCGTCCCGCTCGGCCCGCAGCCCGACGCAGAGCACAACGCGATCCGGCTCGCCCTCGTCATAGGCGTTCTCCTGCCAGAACTGATCGGACATTTCCCTGAGCCGCGCCTCTCCCGCGTCGCCGTCGAGCGTCTCGAACTCGGCAAACACGCCCTTCCACGCCTCGGACCAGCCGTTGAGCCGCAGCGTGCCGCGCACGAAATCCCTGATCCGCCAGTCGGGATCGAAGCGGTAATCCGCGATAAAGGGGATGGAATCGCGGTTGGGGTAGACCTCGAAGGTCTCGGGCGTCGGCAACGGGGCCTGGTAGGACGAAATCGCATCCCACGGCCGTGCGACATTCAACTCGGCGAACGCGCGGATCGAGCGCGACGGCGAGCGCAGCGCCTTGAGCACGCCCAGCGGCGACCAGCTGAACTTGTAGCGGAACGGGTTCGGGTGCTTGGGCACGCCGCCGCAATATGAGGTAAAGCTGAGGTCGTTGGCCGCGTCGCACACCCCAGAGGCGCGGTAATCGGCCACAAGGTGATGCGCCATCAGGTGGTCGATGCCCGGATCGAGGCCGATCTCGTTGACGAGGCTCAGCCCGCGTGCGCGCGCGGTGTCATCCAGCGCCCGCATCTCGGGCGCGATGTAGGACGACGAGACGAAATGCGCGCCCTTGGACAGGCACAGCTCTGCCAGCGGCACGTGCCAGTCGCCGGGCAGCATCGAGACGACGACATCGCCGGGCGCGAGCGCGGCGGCCAGCGCGTCGCGATCGAAGGCGTGGATATTGGCGGTCAGGTCGCCCACCGCCGCCTGTGCCTTGTCGATGGAGCGGTTCCACACGGTCACGTCATGGCCCGCCTCGATCAGCCGCCGCAGGCCGGGGATGGCCGAAAGGCCGGTGCCGCACCAGTGAATCGTCATGTCTCAGACCTCCTTTATATGGGTATGATATATCGCCCGCGCCCGGTCCCAGACGCCGGTGTCGAGCCGGTCGAGCGTCGCGAGGTGCGGGAGAAGCTGCGCGGCGAAATCCTCGGAGGATTCGCGCGGCAGGAGCGAGGGCAGGTTGTCGATGGCCATCACGTCCAGCGGGGCCGCGTCGTGGACGCGCACCGCAGGCGCGGCCCATGTGGTGGCCGTGTCATAGACCGGCACCGGATTGTAATCGCTGTCGGGATCGCAGGCCACGTCGCCGATCACCGTCAGGCGGCGGGGGACAGCCATCGCCGATTTCGGCACGAAGACCGGCGTGCCGGGGCGCGCGAGGATGCAATTTATGAACAGGTCATGCGCGAGGATTTCCGGGAACGGCCCGCCCTGCGCGGTCTCTGCCATGTCCCAGCGGGTCACCGTCACGTCCAGCGCCTCGCACAGGTCGCTCGCCCCGGTGCCGACGCGGCCCAGCGCGCCAATGACGATGGCCGTGGGCCGGGGCGCGCCGGTGGCGTCGAGTTGTGCGGCGAGCGCCGCGAGCAACGCATCGCGGCCCGCAAAGGTATCGACCGGCGGGCAGGGCTTGCCCTGCCGCTGCGCCGCCCATGCCATGAGCGACACCGCCGCGCCCGCATAGCCCGCCCAGTAGCCGAAGGCGGCGACGCGGCGCCCGTCCTCGCCCACGAGGTATTCCAGGTCATAGAGCGCGCCACCCCCGGCCCTGAACCGCTGCAACAGCCGTTTGCCGGAATGCTGCCCCTTGAAGGCATGGCCGAACATGACGTGACGATGGCGTAGCGGCGTGCCGTCCTCGGGCAGTTCCTTGAGCCCGAAGATGATGGCATCGGCGGGGGCGGCGGGCCACGCGCCCTCGGGCGCGATCTCGCAGCCCGCGTCGCGGTAGCCGTCAATCGGGATCGCACGATTGCGGCTTTCCTCGACCGTCACGCGCATGCCCTTGGCGACCAGTTGCGCCGCTCCGTCGGGCGTGATCCCCACCCGCTCTTCATTCGGCCGTTGCTCGGCCCGGACCCAGAGATGTGTCATGGTTGTCCTCTCAGATCATGTCGTCGGCGATGACCTGCGCCACCGAGGCACGGGTACGCATCGCCTCGACAAAGGCGGTGATCTTTGGATAGGCCGCCATGTCCACCCCGTCACCGGGCAGCCAGCTACAGGCGACGTAGAGATAGGGATCGGCCAGCGAGACCGCCTCGCCCAGCACGTAGGGGCCCTGGAGCATGTGGTTCTCGACATGGATCGCGCTCGCGGTCATGGTCTCGACGGCCTTGGCCTTCATGTCGGCGAGCGAGCTTTCCTGATCGGCCCAGCGATGGCCGCGCGCGCGGTGCGCATGGTTCACATGCATGGTCGAGGCGAGATAGCACATCGCCTCGCGCATTTTCGCGGCCTCAAAGGGATCGGCCGGGCGCAGCCCTGCCTGCGGCGCGAGATCGGCGATGTGCTCGAGGATGGCGGCGGTCTCGGTCAGGATGCCGCTCTCGGTCACGAGTGCGGGTACGCGCCCTTTCGGGTTGATCGCGTGATAGCGCGGCTGCGTCTGCTCGCCCGCCTTGAAATCGAGCCGCACCGGCTCGAACTCGAGCCCCGCCTCGTGGAGCGCGATGGCCACGGCGATGGCGATGGTGCCCCTTGCATAATAGAGTTTCATGTTCCTCTCCCGTCTCAGATGCCCGTTTCAGATAAAGGTGCGGGCATGGGCCCGGTCCGGTGCGTCGAGATGCGGCGTGGCGTTGAACGCGCCCACCATCAGCATGTCATGGACATGGTGCACACGGTGCAGCGAACTGTTCATCACTTGCAGCATGACCTTGGACATACCGCCGATGTCGAGGCCGAGCGCGTGGCGCATGACCATGCCGATCACGCCCCCCGAGGTGACGACGAGCACGCGCCCGCCGCTGCCCGACAATTCGTCGAGCAGGTCGGTCACGCGGGCCGAGAACCTGTCGTAGCTCTCGGGCAGCCCGTCGAGATCGCCTTGTGCCCAATGCTCGATGACGCGCGGCAGGTAGCGCGCGAATTGCGTGGCGTCCTGTGGGGCGGGGATACCGTGCTGCGCCTCCACGGCCTGCGCCAGCGCGAAATAGCTCAGCTCGTCGAGCCGGGCATCCTCGTCGCCGCCGCCATAGCCCATCGCCTCGGCCGTGCCGCGCTGTCGGGCGAGCGTGCCGGTGATGACCCGGTCGAAATGCGGGTCGGTGGCGCGCATGTGCGCGCCGAGCCAGTCCGCCTGCTGCACGCCCAAGGGCGAGAGCCGGTCATAGCCCGCCTCGTCGGTGGCCTTGTTGTTGGCCTGCCCGTGCCGCACCAGAACGATCTCGGTCACATTTCGCCCCCCATATTGCGCCGCGACGTTAGCGCCCCGCGCAACCGGGCGAAAGGTGGCGCGGGCGGTTTTCTCGGCGCGCACATGCGCGCAATTCCTGTTGCGCCCCCTGCCCGGCTCGGTTAAAGCGGCACCCGGTCCCGCCGCGCCAGGTCCGGCAAGCGGGAAAGAAGGTGACCGCTGTAGCTCAGCTGGTAGAGCACGTCATTCGTAAGTAGCGGGTCCCCGCGAGAATGACTTGCAAAACCAAAAGCTTCGCGGCAAACGAGAAGAACTAGTAGGGCCATAGTAGGGTCCAGGAAGCCGCTGTAGCTCAGTTGGTAGAGCACGTCATTCGTAATGATGGGGTCGGGGGTTCGAGTCCCTTCAGCGGCACCAATTAATTAGAGAAATATATTAAAAGTAATGACTTAATGGCTTAAAATATCATTAAGGCCACACCCTGAGGCCACCTTTCTTTCAGCTAATCACCGCATGCTCGTTCAGCGTCGTAAAGCGCACCCGGTGCGGAGGCACCAATATTGTCATTCGGCGTTGAGGCCGAACATTACTGCGAGTTGCAGCAAGAGAGGCGGACTACATCCTTAACGCAGGCCGATCCGTCATACGCTGGAAGCGCACGATCTACTAATGTACAACGGAAGCACAAGGCGCGATGTAAGGACTGCACCGAACCATGCATGAACGTCGGGCCGTCCGATCACCAATCACGGGAGCGTTCCTGCTACCCCCGATAACCCCTCGACCACTTCATGGCGATCAGCCTTCCGCAGTTTGGATGCGCGCCATGCAATGGAGTCGAGTTTCACCCGAGACCAGGAAAGAAGCATGTCGTAGCCGCCCTTGTCTTGGAGCCATCTCATCCAGCAGAAGCCTTTGCGCCCCTTGCATCCCAGACAAGCCGTCCACCGCTTGGATACCGCCAACACATCGTCGCAGCACGCGACGAGACCTGACGGAAATTTCAGAAACGTTTAGTCCAATTCAGCCCACTCCTTTAGTTTCCCATAGAGCTTTGATTCGCCGGAGCCCGCAGCAGGAAAATTCTCGAATGTCGGAGGCATCAGTTCGTCTTCTTCGCTATTCTCCTTCACCTTCGCCATTAAGTTGGAGAAGAATTCGAAAGACAAATCATCTTTCTGGATTCCTACAGAAAACGCATCAACTAAAAGACGCATCAAGGCCCCATAGCCGATCGTCTTCGACAGCGGGTTGTCTTGTCCTTCCCAAAGGTCAGGAAACGCCTCAGCGACCGCGCGGAAGTAGTTCTTAATGATCCGAAGTATGACCCCATCCTTCTCTTCCGCGAAAAACTTTCGGAAAATGAGGCCCTTCTCGATTTCCGAACCTGTCCGCTCTATCTGTTTACCTCGACGTATGATGTCTCGATCACTCATCGGATCGGAAGATATCGTTTCTACGATGCGTTGTGCCACCGTTCCTTGGCTCAATGGTGCTTTGTAAAGAACTTCATCGTCAAACTTGGGCGCAACGCCAAGCAATTTTATCCGCCGGTAGAAAGGTGAGTCTTCATCTGTGTTAAGTGCTTTGGTGATCAAATGCGCAGTTCTTTGCGGGCTACGACTCTCTGAAACCTCAAACAGATCATAGACAAGAGACTTGTTCACCTTGGTTTGATTCACGTTGATCGTGGAAAAGAGATAAGCTTGATCTTCCACGGGCAGATCAATAAAAAATGCGACCAAAAGATCAAAATTATTGACTTTGGCGCCGTCAAACCCGGAAAGCCGGTGTTGACCATCGATGATCTTAAACGCATTCTTGTCTATGCTCACCTCAAAGCAGTACAGGCTGTCATCATTGCAGGCATTGGGCAATGGTTCGGGTCGCGAAATAAGAAACTTGGAGTCAAAGTTAAGGATTATCGAATTGGGAAAAGAAGCATCCACAGTTTCGATGTATTTACGAATCTGAGGGACACGTGACTGACTAAGGTTTCTTTGGATCCCTGACATGATTTCCATCTCGCGATCCGTGATCCTGCGAATGTCAGCTTCTGCCAGCTCAATCAGCGCCTTGGCAGGAACGCGTCCGATATATAGTTCGCCTATAGGCTGTGACAGACGGATCGCTGTTATCTTGATTGTGGCTGACATCACAGTTTAATCCCGTCTACTTTTTCAGTCTTGTCAGAGTCGTCAATTAGAGCATCGGTTTCTTCCGACTGGGATTGCTCAACGGTTTCAGTCGTCGCCTGTATCCTCGTAATAAACGCGAACAAGCCCATGGATACAGACAGTAGGAAAGCTGACAAGACGATCCAGCTAGAGACGCTCGCGCTGATATTCAGTTCTGAAACGTTTCGTTCTTGAATTACATTGGCAATTAGCGCGACTGTCGATATACCGAGTATCCAGTAAGAAGAATGCTTTATCCATTTCCATCGGGTAAGAAATCGTTCCGGAACCTTAACATCATCGATAAACTGGGTTCCACACAAGGTCATAGCGAGGATTGGGATAGAAATCCTCAACTCATTACTAATATTTAGTGGAAGTCCAAAAACTAGAAGGAAGAGGAAGGTTAGAAATAAAGGCAAAAACGCCCATATAACATTTGAATAAAGCCAAAATAAAATTCGCTCAGCCCATTGTGTGCCAGTTTCAGGCGGGCGCGAAATATCCGCTGAGTTGAACACTTTTCTCTCCCTACCACGCCTTGATCTTCTTCGTGGTTTTGTCGAACCGGACGAAGCATTGCCCTGTCTGTAAATTCGTCAAGTTCGCGCCTTTGCCCAAGACACGCGCGGCGGCACCCGGTTTGGCATTCGTGGCGAATGCAGCGACCAATCCCATGTTGTCGAGGAACTCGTCATCTTCACCCGAGAAGTCATCGGGTGATTGCGAAACCAACATCACTGCGCCGCCCTTGGAGCGGCTCATGCGGATCAGGCGTGAAAGCGAAGGGAGCTTGGTGCCAAGTATCTGATGCGCTTCATCGATCATGCACAGAATGCGCAGGCCGCGTGCGCCATCCGGGCCTGTCTCGGCATCGACAAGCCCGTTGAGATGCTGGTCTAGCGCGTCCAGAAGAAGATTGACCACGATGGTTCGGCTATCCTCCGGCACATTCGGCGGGAGTTTAATGATCCAGCTCTTCTGAAAGAATTCCGCCGGAGACATTTTCGGCTCGAACAGCGGAAAGCGGCAGAGCTCCTCCATGCTGGACGTTGCGCCGTCTTCCTTGGCTTCATGTTCCTGATAAACTTCCAGAAGCCGGTCACGGATATGATGCATCTCGCAAGGCTCTTCGCTCGACAAAGCCCGCGCCGCAGCCTCATGGACATAGTTGCGTTGGCGGTCGCCAAGCTTGGAGCCCTTCAGACGGGAGAACGACTGACGGAAGCGAAGCGCGGCTTCATCAATGCCGAACTGATCCTTTTGAGAAAGTGCAAGCACGTCCAGAGGGATCGGCATACGCGGAGGCTCTATCACTTCCGCACCAAAAGATTCACCAAGCGCCGTTTGTCCTTGCGTTCCGGTGAAGTCTGCCAAGTCCCCCTTGAAGTCGAACGCAATGAGCGGCACTGGCGCTTGCTCGCGGACCGCGCGCAGCATCGCAGCCGCCATGACCGTCTTGCCCGAACCACTTCCGCCCATGATCGCGGTGTGCGGCGCGCCGCCCTTGCCATTCAGGCTCCAGAAGACCTTTTCTTTGGTCGAAACATCTTCGCCAATCTCGCCCAGGGGCACTCTGATCTCACCGCTAGAAAAGGTGGCACCGGTTTCGCCCGCAGCGCCGGACACGAGCAACCGGCCACCAGAAGTCGGCAATTCGGCAACTTCGGCCAAGTGGCGCACGAACCTTGCAATATCCTCTCCCGACTGCTCCCACTCTTCATCCAGCTTGGCCAACCCGCGCCGCCAATGGGCGCCAACCAGAGAAATCAGACGCTTGGTGTCAATATCTGGCTCTCCGGTACGCTCCACGATCAGCGCTAGCCAGACCGACAGGGCCGTGCCCGTACCAAAAAGAGTATCTCCTTTGATCACCTTGCCTTGATCGAGTTCTTCATCCGGCAGTTGGACTGGCGCAGTCATTGCCAAGGACCGTGAAATCGCCAAGCGCGCGGGCAGATAGCGCTTGCGCATCCCGAGCCGTCCCATGAAATCAGTGTTCAGCTTGTCGCTATCATAATCGGTACGAAAGTTCGCGCCCGCCACTTCAACAAGGGAGATGCTCATGCCTGACCTCCCGTCTCTTCAAAATAGCCGGGCCGGACTGTCGATTGCCCGATATCTCCAACCCTTTCAAAATGAACGAGATATTTCTTCTGAACATGCGGCTCGATTTCCCGCAAATACTCTCCAACAACTTCCGTGTTGGTCGAGAGCAGGATGACTTGATGCTCGCGCTGCACCAGGTGATTGAGGACGCCCTTACGGTGCTCGATGTCCAGTCGCCCAAGCGGTGTATCGACCACCATCGGAAAGCCGCGCCCCGAAACCGATGACACCGCAGAGATCAGGGCTTGGGTGAAAATCTGCTTCTCGCCCGCCGACAGGTCGTAGCCCCGCAAATCCATGTCATCGGTATTCAACAGTTGTACATCGCAATTCTCGTCAATCGCGATCCGCTCCACCAGGTCCTTCTTATGGGCCATGGCACGATGTGCCTTCGTCATGGCCGCAGCAATCGCATCAATCTGGCTCGGAACAGCCTTGGCGACAATTTCATCGACCATCAGCGCGACCTTGTTGGCACGCGCGGCGCGCCGCGCAGACGGCGCGGCCTGATCAAGCTGGCCGGAGAGCTTCGTCAATTCTGTGTTTTTCTGATTGATCTGAGTTTCCAAAGACGCCATTTCACGCTTCAGAGCGCCGATCTCCTGATCATATTGCTGAATCTCGCCATTTACCTGGGTCAGGCGTTCGCGTTTTTTATCGACATGGGGCGCAACAGCTTCGGTTCGCGTCACCTCATCTTGTAGACGCTTCAGTGAATCTTCATTGGCTGCGATCGTGCTCAAGAGTTCCACAATCGCTGGAGCACCGAGCTCGTCCAGTTCATCCAGCCGATCGATCACCTTGGAGCGCTCTAGCTCATTCAGATAGGGGTGCAAGTACTCATCGGCGCAGTTATCGGGCGGCGGATACCAGAGTTTTTCCCAGGCACCTCGAGCGCTATCGAGCACGCCTTTGCGTTGGCCGTCACTCAAGGACGGATTGATCTCCTGCATTCCGATATCAACTGAATCCAAGAACCTCTCCAGATTGCTATCGCCCTGGTTCTTTCCACTTTCCCAACGTTCGCGCACGCCCTCACTCAAGAGCCTATCCTTGACGCTCTTGCGGAGACCAAGGCCGGAAAGCGCCAATGCCAAGTCCTTCATAAGCAGCTCTTCAAGCTGCGCATTCCCGCCTTCGATAGCGCGTTCATGGTTCTTAATTTGCTCGAATTGCTCTTGAAGCAGGGCTTGTGAGCCCGAGCCAAAGCTCGCCAGCTCTCGGATTAGATGCTCCTGTTCTTCTTTGAGCGTCGCCCGATACGGTTCTATTTCCGCAAGGCGGTCGGTCTTCTGATCGTTCTCAAAATTAAGCTGGTGGCGTTCTAGCTCAATTTTTTCAATTGTTTTATCCGAAACATTGGGCGAATCTTTTCGGCGCACTTCCGCATAAGCACGCAAGTCTTTTGCCAATCGCTTCAAAACGGGCATTCCAAGCATGCCTTCGATACCATGCCGTACTTGATCCGACATTGATCGCTCAGCCAGCACACTCACCTGTTCACCGTCGAACATGAAGAAATGTGCGAGAGTGAACGGCAATAGGTTCTCGGCTATATACTCACGAAACCAATCCGCGCGGTCGTTACCCTGCAACGCGCCCGGACCAACAGCCTTGCGCGTCGTGCCCTCATAAATATGAATTTCTTCGTCCTGCGCGCGGTAGACGCCTGAGTCACTGAAGTGCCAGATACGCTGGATTTCAAGCGGCTCGTCATTTTCGTCAGTGAAGATCAGCTTTACCGAACAGGATGTGCGGCCTGCTGCTGTCGCACCCCGGTGAAGCGCTTTTTCCAGGAAATTCTTGTAGGATGTGGCAAGCCGCTCCTTATCCGCCCCTGAGAAGGGAGAGCGGGCAATGAGCGGTAGGCCATCGCGCCCGAACATACCAAGCACGATAGCTTCGAAAAGACTTGTCTTACCGTAACCGTTGGGCGCGCCAATGAGTATGATATTCTTGCCGCTTGCCGGTGCAGGAAAATCGAAATTGGCCGTAGTGTAGGCCTTCCAGTCTCGGAGCGTGATCTGTGAAATGTGCATGAGTTATTTTTCGTCCACCTGAATGCGGTCCAGGATATCGTCAAAAGAATCCCAAAGGCCAGCGCGGCGCTGCTTTCCCGTTTGTTCGACTTCCGCCTGAACAAGCTCTTCGAATTCCGCGAAGAGCATTCCATTGGTCTTGCAGGCGTCCTTGATCATGGCACGCCCCTCCGGATTGTCGAGAAGCACGACAACATTTCGTGGCATCTACTTCTCCTTCACGATTTCACGAACGCTCATAGTTCTGGCCTTGCCATGGCCTGCGATTTCTTCTGACCAAAGCTGGTGAATCAGATCGACTTCTTCGTCTGTGATCAAGCTTTGTCCGGTTTCTTGCTCCAAGGCTCGCAAACGTTCAAATATCTCAGCTCTGGTTTGAAGTGTGAAAGGCCCAGGGACAAAGGTGCCGCCATCGGTGATCGTAATTCTGCCATCACGCCGGCGGGCTTGTCTGCGATCTTTCTCGTTGCGGATGGAGGCCAGCCAGTCGCGAAAGTCGAGAAGCGGTGTGAACTCGGCATATCCGGACTCGACAAAGCCTTCCAAGCTTCGATCTTTTTCTACCACTGTACAGGTCCAGCAGCCAAAACGCGATGATGTGGTACCGCACGACGGCGCATCATCCTTGGACGTGACAACCGGGCATTCGCCGCCCCCTGCGTCGCGGTAGAGCCCGATCAGCTTGAGATGCGAGCCGCCCCACGGCGGTTCGTTCAGTGCAAGAAATTCCCAGACATCATCAGTGTCAAGCTCGACAATGGGGCGGAAAACCATGCATCCGGTCAGATCGTTGTGCTTGTTCAGGCGCTCACCGTTGTCGTAACGGCCCACCGAGGCTGCGCGCGTGGCGCTTTCAGACCGGCGCACTCCAAGTAGCAGGATCACTTGCCCGGATTCTTCCGCCAAGCTCTTAATGTATCGGCTTGTAGGCAGGATTTTCATTCTGTCCGTGCACCAGCGGAAAGAGCGGTTCGGCGACGGGTAGCCGCGCCCGATCAGGTTCACCCAGAAAGACTGGTCAGGGGCAGGTCGCGTGATCTTTGTGACGATTGGCAAGCTGAACGCGCTGGCAGCGTTGGCGATCTCGTCTATGCTCTCAATGATATGCTGGACAACCAGCGGGCTCTCGACCAGCGTATCATTGGCGACGATATGCACCTGCCGCGTGCGCTGCGATGGAGGAAGAGACAATAGCATCTCGAAGACGAAGTGCGCGACCAGGGTACTGTCTTTGCCTCCAGAGTAACCGATAATCCAGGGCCAGTCATGATCTTGCCGGTATTCATCAAGCAGTTCTGACCGGATGGACTTAAAGAGCGCGGCGCTCTCATCTTCGATTGCGAGTGCTTCAGCGCCGTCCATATACCCGCCGTCCCCTTAAATTGTCCCGATTCCCTCGCATTATCGCGTGATCTGTATCTTGTGTAGCAGGAGCCCCGGCCTACTGTAAATTGCGGATTATCACTCCGCTGCGGTGATGTTTCGTGGCTGGCGCACCCCGACGGACTGGCGCGGGCCGCGCAATCCCGAGGAAATCACGATTTTCCACTTCCGGCACCTACTTGAGCGCCACGAGCGTCCACTCACTTTGTCCGACCAGGTCCTGCAGTTTGGAGCAATCGTTACCGATGACGACCTAAACGAACTTGAGCGCTTCGAAGTTCTCTGACGCCTGGCGCAGGTATCGGCGCCGTTGGCACCCAACGCCATCACGGTACCTATCAACCACAACGAACGACCCACCCTGAAACTCGACATGCTGGCGTCCGTCAACGGGTTTACCCACGAGAATGCGCACGACGCGCTGGCGAATGTTGAGACGACCATCTACCTGGCCCGTTTTATCCGCGACCGCGCGCCTGCTGTGTGGGATTCTCTGATGCCCTTGGTCAACAAGTCAGAGGTGCTGGCTCGGGTGCTCTCGATCTGACCAAGGACCCCGAACCTATTCTTCAAATGGACGTCGACGGATTGGTGAGGGCGATGCAGGGGCCCGACCGCGCGATCCGGATCGTCACGTCGAACAAGATGCCGACGCTGGTGGATATGTCGCTCGGGCCTGACTTTGGCATTGCCGCAACGGAGGTCGCCCGCAGAGCCTCTGAGATCGCCCAGGATGGCCCGTTTGCCGCGCGGATGGCCCATGCACTAGCCCAGCGCTACCCGCCCTGGCCGGCCGCTGAGGTGGTCGAGGCGCGGATGTATGAAAGGTTTCCCAGCCGGGCTGACGAGGGGCGTATGCGAGCTATGCCGGGAAATGGGTGACGGGGTTTGAGAAGGCGGCGTATCGTGGC
>JADQCC010000309.1 GCA_016278295.1 Roseovarius sp.
CAGGACGGCGGTGTCCTCCTCGCGCAGGATGCCGAGCGTCTCGTCACGGATACCATCGCGCAAGCGGTTGTCGAGCCCGGAGAACGGCTCGTCCATCAGCATGATCCGTGGGCGCGGCGCCAACGCGCGCGCCAGCGCCACGCGTTGTTGTTCACCCCCGGAAAGCTCGTGGGGGAAGGCGTCGACATGATGCGCCAGATGCACCCGCTCAAGCAGTTCGATCACCCGTGCGCGCCGCGCCCGTCTCGGCCCGTCGAGGCCAAATCCCACGTTATCGGCCACGCTCAGATGCGGAAACAGCGCGAAATCCTGGAACATGAGGCCGATCCGCCGCCGCTCGGGCGGCACGCGGAAGATCGTGTCGCACACCAGCTTGCCATCGACATGGATCTCGCCCGCGTCCTGCATCTCGACGCCCGCGATCATCCGCAGCGTCGTCGACTTGCCGCAGCCCGACGGCCCCAGCAGGCACATCACCTGCCCCGGCAGGACCTGTAGCGATACGTCCGCCACCACCAGCCGCCCGTCATAGCGGCGGGTGACGTTCCTGATCTCCAGCCGGGGGGTGGGGCTTTGCACCGGTGTCTCTCGCCATCTATCCGACCGATTTGATTGGCCTTTGACCGCAGCCAATAGCAACCCCACCCCGACCATGCAAGCATCGCCGCCCCGGCACCGGTGACAGCATGGAATCGAAGTGCTTGCGTGCCCTCGGATTTTTCGTGACGGAGATTGACTCGTGCGATTTGTCACAGGTGCCGCGCTGACGCTCTGCCTTGCGCTTCGCGCCCATGCCGAAACTGACCGCGAGGCACGGCTCGCCGTGGCGCGAATGATGCCCGGGATCGAGGAGATAACCGCCCGCGCTTCAGAGGCCGAGGCCGACTAGCACCCCGCCAGCACCGCCCGCGCCGCGCGCAGCCCCGGGGCCTCGCCGCCCTCGCCGAGGCGCTGCATCGTGGCCTCCATCGCCGCCTCTTGTGCACCGGGCCGCGCCATCACTTCGAGAAGCGCGGGCGCGATCGCCTCGGGGTGACAGGCCCGGCCGATGAATTCCGGCACAGTCCGCGTCTCGCTCACGAGGTTGACGAGGGTGAGCGTGTCCACCCGAACGAGCCGCGACAGGATCGCGCGGCTGAGCGGCGCCATGTCGTAGGCGATCACCATCGGCGTGCGCGCATGCGCAAGCTCCAGCGACACGGTGCCCGAGGCCGCGAGCGCCAGGTCGGCGGCGTGAAAGGCGCGGGCCTTCTCGGCCGCGTGGTCGGGATCGTCGGGCGACAGGATCAGCGGCTGCGCGGGCCAGTCCGCCACCGCCGCGCGGACCAGCGGCGCCATCGCCGCGGTGGTCGGCAGCACCAGCCGCGCCTCTGGCCGCGCGTCCAGCACCCGCCTGAGCGCCGCGCCGAAAACCGGGGCGAGCCGCGTCACCTCGCCCCGCCGCGAGCCCGGCAGCACCAGCAAAAGCGGCGCATCGCCGATCCCGTGGCGCGCGCGGAACGCCGCCACCGCCGCCGCGTCGGGATGCGGCTCGGCCACCACCGGGTGGCCCACGAAATCGCAGGCCATGCCCGCGGCCTCCATCAGCGGCGGCTCGAACGGCAAAAGCGCCAGCACCTGATCGACATACCGCGCCATCCTTGCCGCGCGCCCGGCCCGCCAGGCCCAGACCGAGGGGGCGACGTAGTGCACGGTGCGGATGGCTGGATTCGCGGCGCGCACCTGCCGCGCCACGCGCAGCCCGAAATCGGGGCTGTCGATGGTCACCAGCACGTCCGGCACGGTCTCCAGCACGGCGGCGACGGTCTGCGCGAGACGGCGGCGCAGATGCAGGTAGCGCGGCAATACCTCGGCCAGCCCCATCACGCTCAGATCGTCCATCGGGAACAGGCTGTCCAGCCCCTGCGCCTGCATCATCGCCCCCCCCACGCCGGCAAACTGCGGCGCGGCCAGCGTGTGCAGCCCGGACATCAGCGCCCCGCCCAGCCGGTCACCCGACGCCTCGCCCGCGATGACAAAGAGCTTCACCCCTGCCCCCCGGACGACCCGGCGTCGCGCACCCACAGGAACATCCCCGCTTCCGCCAGCGCCGCGATCACCCGCGCACGGTCGAGCACCATCACACCGCCCGCCGCGATGACGATACCGGCAAGCCCGGCCTGCGCCGCGCGGGCGGCGGTGTCGGGACCGATCACCGGCATGTCCACGCGCATCTCCTGCCCGGGCTTGGGCGCCTTGTAGAGAAACGCGGGCGTGGCCCGCGCATCCGCCGCGCGCCGCCAGTTGGCGGCAGCATCGAGCGCGCAGTCGGCGTGGTCTAGCGGGTTGAATACCCCCTGTGCGAGATCGGCCAGCATGGCGTCGGTGCCGCGCGCGTCCTCGCGTGCGACGACGGTGCCGTCGCGCACGACCACCGCCTGCCCGGTATCGCTGCGCCCCATCTCGGCCAGCGCAGCCTCGGCGGCGGGCATTGCGGCGCGCATGTCCGGGGGCAGCGCACCCACCAGCACGCCCGCCTCCGGCAACAGGTCCGGTGCGATCTCTGCCGCGCCCACCACGGCGATTCCCGCCTCCTCGATGATCGCCACGATCTCGCGCAGGGTGCCGTCGTCGCCCCGCGCCATCGCCGCCATGAGGCGCGGCACCAGCGGCGCGGTGGCCGCGTCGATGCGGCCCGGGTCCACCTCGGGCCGCCGCATGGCGCCCGCCATGCACAGCCGCGTCACCCCCCGCGCGCGCAACTCCGCCAGCAGGCTGCCGAAGGTCTCTAGCCGAAAGCCCAGCCGGGGCATCTCGCCCGCGACCTGCGCGGGGAACTGCTCCACCTCGCACAGCACCGGCTCCTCGCCCCGCGCCAGCAGCACCCGCGCCAGATGCGGCGGCACGCCCCCCTGCCCGGCGATGAGCGCGAGGCCCACCGGCCTAGCCCTGCCCGGGGGTGAGATAGGACCGGTCGGAATGCGCGGTCACGAAATCGACGATGCGGCGCACGTAATCGCTCGTCGTCTCCTCGCCCAGCCGGCGTGCGCGGTCCTGGAACGCGCCCTCGCCCTGTGCCAGCATCTGGAACGCGGCGCGCAGCGCGGTGATGTCGGCGCGCGGCACGCCGCGCCGCTTGAGCCCCACGAGATTGAGCCCGTCGAGATAACCGCGCGGCCCCTGCACCAGGCCATAGGGGATCACGTCGTTGGTCACCATCGTCACCGCCCCGATGATCGCGCCGTGGCCGATGCGCACGAATTGATGCACCCCCGACAGCCCGCCGATGATGACATCGTCCTCCAGCACGCAATGCCCCGCGAGCGCCGCGTTGTTGACCACGATCGCCCGGTCGCCGATCTGCACGTCATGGGCCACGTGACAGCCCGCCATGAACAGGCCGTCGTCGCCCACGCGCGTGACGCCACCACCACCCTCGGTGCCGGTGTTCATGGTGACGTGCTCGCGGATGCGGTTGCGCGCGCCGATCACCAGCCGCGTCTTCTCGCCGCGGTATTTCAGGTCCTGCGGGATCTCACCAATGCAGGAGAACGGAAAGATCACCGTGCCCTCACCGATCTCGGTGGCTCCGGTCACCACCACATGCGACTTGAGGGTGACACCGGGACAGAGCCGCACCTGCGGTCCGACATGACAGAACGGCCCGATATGGCAGCCCTCCCCGATCTCTGCCCCCGGTTCGACGATCGCCGCCGGGTGGATCATCGTCTCGCTCATCGGCTCAATCCTTCGGCATGTCCATCATGGCGGTGAATTCCGCCTCGGCCGCCACCTCGCCCGCGACCGACGCCACGCCCGCGAATTTCCAGACCTTGCCGCCGGGCTTGCCCCGGCGCGTCTCGACCCTGAGCTCCAGCACGTCGCCCGGCACCACCATGCGGCGGAACTTGGCGCTCTCGATGGCCATGAAATAGACCAGCATGTTGCGATCCTCCAGGCCCAGCGCACAGCCCACCATCACGGCTGCGGTCTGCGCCATCGCCTCGACGATGGTCACCCCCGGCATGATCGGATGACCCGGGAAGTGCCCCTGGAAATGCGGCTCGTTCATCGAGACGTTCTTGACACCCCGCGCCGAGCTGAAGCCGTCGATATCGACCACGCGATCAACCAGAAGGAACGGATAGCGATGCGGGATAATCCGCTGGATCAGATGGATATCCGCGGATTTCAGCGGCTCGCTCATGGCACGTCCTCTCAAAGTTGCAACGCGCTGTCCCTAGCAAGTGCGCCCGCTTGGGGCAAGCGCGGCACGCGGGGCTACTCCTGCGGCGCGTCGGTCTGTTCCGGGCCTTCCCCGATGCGCGCGTCGATGCGTGCGATGGCGATATCGGTCACGTCAGCCACGTCGGCGCGCAGGATCACGCTGCGCACGTCCAGCAGCGCCACGGCATCCGCCTCTTTCAGAATCTCGCCCAGAACCGGCTGCACGACCCGCATGAACTGCACAGGCGCGAGATCCCGCTTTCGCTCGAGCTCGCGCGAGAGCCGCTCGCTCTCGCGGCGCAGTTGTGTCACCTTGGCGTCGAACGCGTCGGCCATCTCGCTGAACTCGTCCGGCGGGGTGGTGGCGCGCAATTCCGTGAGTTGCTGTTCCTCGGCCTCGAGCTCGGCGGCCACGCGCTCGTTGCGCGCGATCAGCGCGTCACGCTCGGCGTCGATTCCGGCCTGGAGCTTCTGGCCATAGGCGGTCTCTGCCAGCAGCCGCTCGATGTCGAGCACAA
This sequence comes from Roseovarius sp., assembly GCA_016278295.1. Classification (GTDB taxonomy): domain Bacteria; phylum Pseudomonadota; class Alphaproteobacteria; order Rhodobacterales; family Rhodobacteraceae; genus Roseovarius. The sequence goes on from JADQCC010000309.1 coordinate 4,725, forward strand.
GCACATCGCTCTGCACGACGCCCAGTTGCTGCGCCCGCACGGGCGCATCCGCAGCCCCAGAGAAAAGGGCCAGGACCGTTGCGAGAAAGAGCCCCGCGCGCATGGTCAAAAGTCGGTACGAACCGTCAGGTTGAAGCTCTGCTCGAAATCGCCCGGCTCCTTCTGGAGCGCGTTGGAGAAATTCATCCGCAGCGGCCCGAAGGGCGAGCTCCAGAACACCGACAACCCGATGACGTGGCGCGGCTCGAACCCGGTGGCGCCGAGCGGGCCAACCGCCGCACTCTTGTTATCGACGCCCCAGATCGCGCCGACATCGTAGAACGCACCGCCGGTGATACCGTATTCCTCCGGCAGACCGAGGGGGAATTCCGCCTCGAACTTCACGGCCGCAAAATAGTTGCCGCCAAGATGCTCGCTGCCCTCGACAGGGCCCATCCCGTTGGGCTCGAACCCGCGGATCACCTGGTCGTTGAAACGGTTGAGGAATCGGCTGGTCTGTCCGCTGTTGAACTCGATCGCCCCCCCCTCGACGATGGCGCGCAGCGTCACCTCCTCGTTGAGCACCGCGGTCTGTCCAACAAGCCGGGCGGTGGTCTTGATATACTCGTTGTCCCCGCCGAGCCCGGCAAGCTCCTGCTCGAAGGACAGCAGGACCCCCGATTTCGGGTCGAGACCGGAGCGGCGCGTGTCGAAGCTGTAATCGTAACCCACGGCACTGGTCCACAGGCCGCCCTGATTTACCTCGTTCTGGAGAATGCCGCTAGTACCGTTGTAGTCCGACATGTCCTCGTAGCGCCCGTTGTAAAACAGGCCCAGACGTCCATTCTCGCCGGTGGGAAAGGTCAGGCTGGGGCGGAACACGCCGATGGCGGTATCGAACAGGCTGTTGTCGCTATCGGTTTCCTGGAACGCGAAATCGAGTCCGAACTCCACATCCCGCCCGAGAAACGCGGGCTCGACGAAACCGATGTTGTAGTTGAGCGTGTCGCCAGTACCCAGGATGTTGAAGTTGAGCTCCTGCCCCCGCCCGAGGAAATTGCGCTCGGAAATGCCGAATTGCAAACCCACACCCGAATTGGTCGAGAAACTGGCCCCGACCGAAACCGAACCGGTCGTGGTTTCCTCGACCTCGGTCTCGATCACGACCTGGTCGGGACGCGATCCCTCGCGCGCGTTGACATCGACATTCTCGAAGAAGCGCAGCGCCCGGATGCGTTCGGCCGCCTGCCGGATCGCGCGCGGATTGAACGGATCGCCCTCGGCAGTGTCGAACTGGCGCCGGATCACCCGGTCGAGCGTGGTGGTGTTGCCCTTGATATCAATACGCTCGACGAACACGCGCGGCCCCCGCTGGAGCACGAATTCAACGTCGAGCGTCAGCTCGCGGTCGTTGCGCGTCACCCGCGGCTCGACACGCAGGAAATCCACGCCCCGCTTGACGCCCAGCCGTTCCATCCGGGTAATGGCGTTTTCGACCACCGCAGGCGAATAGATTCCGCCCGACCGCAGCTTGAGCGTGTCATGATAAGGTGCGGCCTCCACGCCATCATACTCGCTCACCGTGGTCACCTCGCCAAAGCGGAACTGCTGGCCCTCCTCAACGGTAAAGGTGACGAAATAGCCGTCGCGCTCGCGCGCCAGCTCGGCATTGACGCCGGTCACGCGGAAATCGACATATCCGCGCGAATTGTAGAAATCCGTCAGCACTTGCCGGTCAAAGCTTATCCGGTCCTCTACGAAGGTATCCCTGCTGATGATCGCACGCAGAAGCCCCGCCTGCTTACTCTGGATCGCACGGCGCAAGCGACGGTCGGAATAGACCCGGTTGCCGGAAAAGCCGATGCGCTTGATCTCGATGGCGCCGCCCTCGAAAATCTCGAATACGAGGTCCACCCGGTTGTCGCTGCGGCGGATCACCTTGGGCGTGACCCGCGCCGAGATGCGCCCGTTCTGGGCATAGGCCTCGGCGATGGTGGCGGCGTCGCGCTCGGCCTGTGCGGGGCTGAACACCTGCCGCGACCGGCTCTGGATAAAGCCCGACAGCTCCTCGTTCTTGAGCTTCTTGTTGCCCTCAAAGGCAATGCGGTTGATGGTCGGGAACTCGGTCACGCGAATAATCAGGCGGCTGCCCTGCGGATCGAGCTCGACGGTCTCGAACAGGCCCGCATCGAGAATGCGCTGATAGGCGGCGTTGAGCTCGCCCGCGCTCACCGTCTGGCCCCGCGCGATCCCGGCATAGGACAGGATCGTATCGCCCTCGATCCGCTGATTGCCCTCGATCGTCACCTCGGTAAAGCGGTATTCCTGCGCCTGCCCCTGCGAGGCAAGCCCGATCAAGACAAGCGACAGCACCGCAATCAGGTGGAAAAGACCCTGCTTCAAAAAAGCAGCAAGCGGCCGTGCCGCATCACAATCGCTCATCGGTCAAACCCAGTCAGACGTCCCATTGACCGAAGTCACTACCCGGTCTGTCTGGGCTTGTCAAAACGCGAATGGACAGGTCACAGCGTGCCGAGATATCCCGCCGCCATCAGTGCCGCGACCAGCGTCGCGGCAAACAGCAACAGATCGGCATGGATGCAGGCCAGCACGCTTGCGCCGCGATATGCGCCCCTGAGACTTGGCATGATCCGCTCCTTCGCGCATGTTTCCGGTCACTGCCGAGCTTGCCTGCCCGCAATGACGAATTTTTGCCCGAATCGTGGCGAGAATCGGGCGCGCGCGCCGTGTCAGCGCGCCGCCATGAAGGCCGCGAGCCGCGCCAGCCCCTCCTCGATATCCGCGGTGGCGCGCGCATAGGAAAAGCGCAGCGTTCCCGCCCCGCGGGCGGGGTCGAAATCAAGCCCCGGTGTCACCGCGACACCCGCGCGGTCGAGGATCTCGGCGGCCAGCGCGCGGCTGTCATCGGTCAGGTGGCGCACATCGGCATAGACGTAGAACGCACCGTCGGGTGGCGCGATGCGGTCAAAACCCGCCTTGGGCAGCCCTTCCAGCATCAGCACGCGGTTGCGGGCATAGACCGCCCGGTTGGTCTCCAGCTCCGCGTGACAATCCATCGCCGCCAGCGCCGCGATCTGGCTGGCATGTGGCGGGCAGATAAAGAGATTCTGCGCCAGCCGTTCGATGGTGCGCACGTGATCCTCGGGCACCACCATCCAGCCGATGCGCCAGCCGGTCATCGAGAAATACTTGGAGAAGGAATTGATGACATAGCAGTCATCGGTGATCTCCAGCGCGCTCACCGCGCGGGCCTCGTAATGCAGGCCGTGATAGATCTCGTCGCTGATGAATTGCCCCCCGGCCGCTTGCGTGGCGCCAATCAGCGCCGCCAGCCGGTCGCGATCCAGCATCGTGCCCGATGGATTGCCCGGGCTCGCCACCAGCAGCCCCGCCAGATCGCGGTCCGCGAGGTCTCCGGGCACCGGTTGCAGGCGGTTTTCCGCCGACGTTTCGATATCGACGGGCACAAGATCCAGCGCGCGCAATATCTGGCGATAGCTTGGATAGCCCGGCGCACCGATTCCCACCCGGTCGCCCGCGTCGAAGAGCGCGGTGAAGGCGAGGATGAATGCCCCCGACGATCCCGGCGTGATGACCACGCGCGCGGGGTCGAGATCGACACCGTACCACTCGTCGTAAAGCCGCGCGATGCGGGCGCGCAGCTCCGGCAGCCCCAGCGCCACGGTATAGCCGAGCGCGCCCGCCTCCATCGCCGCGGCCAGCGCCGCGCGCGCCCCCGCGGGGGCCGGGGTGCCGGGCTGCCCCACCTCCATGTGGATGATCCGCCGCCCCGCCTCTTCGGCGCGGCGCGCGGCCTCCATGACGTCCATTACGATGAACGCATCTACCTTGGATCGGCGGGCACGGCGCATTACATTCCTCCTCGAACGGGCGCATCATGCCTCCGTTTCACTGACAAGGGCAGGCAAGGTCAATGCAGCCAATCCGGTTTATCGCCGCACTGCTGGTGCTGGTCATGACGCTCGCCGCCCCGGCGCGTGCCGTCACGCTGTTGCGCGATCCCGATATCGAGCACGGGCTGAAGATGCTGGCCGAACCGGTGCTGCGTGCCGCCGGGCTCAGCCCCGATCAGGTGGATATCCTCGTGCTCGACGCCCCCAGCCTCAATGCCTTCGTCGTCGATGCCAATTCCATCTTCCTGCATTCCGGGCTGATCCTGCGGATGGACAACCCGGCCATGCTGCAATCGGTGATCGCCCACGAGGCCGCGCATATCGCCAACGGCCACCTGATGCGCCGCCCCGTCAACCTGCGCAACGCCCGCACCGCCGCCGCGCTCGGCACGATCCTCGCGGGCATCGCGGGGGCCGCCGCGGGCAGCGGGGAATTTGCCGCCGGTGCGGCGGCGGGGATACAGGGCGCGGCGATGCGCGGCTTCTTCTCGCACACCCGCGCCGAGGAAAACGCCGCCGATACCAGCGGGATGCGCTACCTGCACAGCGCCGGTATCGACCTCTCGGGCGCGGTGCAGGTGATGGATCTCTTCCGCGGGCAGGAATCGCTGTCGCTGACGCGGCAGGACGCCTATGCGCGCACCCACCCGCTGTCGCGCGACCGCTTCCGCCGGGTGCGCGCGCTGGCCCAGGCGCAATCGGGCAAGGCCGAACCCGACCGCGCGGCCGAATACTGGTTTGCCCGCGCCAAGGGCAAGCTCTCGGCCTTCCAGCGCTCGCCGAAATGGACGCTGACGCGCGCGGGCGAATCGGGCTTCGAGGATGTGCGCCTGATGCGAGAGGCCGTCGCCTATCACCGCCGCTCCGATCTCGACCGTGCGCTGCCCGCCATCGACGCGGCCATCGCGCGGCGGCCCGACGATCCCTACCTGCACGAGTTGCGCGGCCAGATCCTGATGGAAAGCCGCCGGATCAAGCCCGCCGTGGCCGCCTATGCGCGCGCCGCGGCCCTCGCGCCGCGCGACGCGCTCATCCTCGGGGCCTATGGGCGCGCGCTGCTGGCCGACGGACAGGTGCCGCAGGCCGCCCGCCGGCTCGAAGAGGCCCGCGCCCGCGACGGGCGCGACATCCGCGTGCTGCGCGACCTGGCCCAGGCCGAGGCGCAGATGGGCAATCGCGGCATGGCCTCTGTCCTTACCGCCGAGCGTTATGCGATGGCAGGGCGCCTCAAAGATGCTAGGATACACGCCGAACGCGCCAGCGATCTGCTGCCCCGGGGCTCGCCGGGCTGGCAGCGTGCGCAAGACATCGTGATGGCCGCCAACGCCGCCGATAAACGGAGAAAGTGACAACCGTGACCCTGATCTGCCGCCTCCTCACCGCCGCCCTGCTCGCACTCGGCACGGCCTTGCCCGCCCAGGCGCTCGATCTCGAGAACCTGAACGCCGCCGACCGCACGCGCCTGCGCGAGGAAATCCGCGCCTACCTGCTGGAGAACCCCGAAGTCATCATGGAAGCGGTCGCCGTGCTCGAAAAGCGCCAGGCCGCGGGCCAGGTAGAGGCCGACCGCCAGCTGGTGCGCGCCAATGCCGATGCGCTCTTCTCCTCGCCCAATGACTGGACGGGCGGCAACCCGGACGGCGATATCACGCTGGTCGAGTTCATGGATTACAAATGCGGCTATTGCCGCCGCGCATTCGAGGACGTGAAAAGCCTTGTCAAAGAGGATGGCAACATCCGCTTCATCCTCAAGGAATTTCCGATCCTGGGCGAGGAATCGGTCGCCGCCGCGCGCTTTGCCATCGCCACCAGGCAGGTGGCGGGCGACGACGCCTACAAGTCCGTGCACGACGCGCTGATGGCCTATAATGGCAAGATGAACGAGACCGGGTTTACCCGCCTCGCCGACGCGCTCGGACTCGACGCCAACGCTATCATCGCCGAGATGGACAGCGACGCCGTGACCCAGACGATCGCCGCCAACCGCGCGCTCGGACAGCGCCTGCGCATCAGCGGCACGCCCACCTTCGTGATGGAGGACCGGATGCTGCGCGGCTACCTGCCGCAGGACGCGATGCAGCAGGCCGCGAACGAAATCCGCGCGCAATAACGGGCCGCGCATCGCGATACTCGCTGCACCCGGCACACCATCGCCCCCCCGTCCGCCGACCGCCTCAGCCCCGGATCACCGGCAGATCGCGACCGGCCAGCGGCGACAGCGCGCGGGCGGGCCCGTCGGTGATCGCGACCACCTCCTCGTGGACCATGATCCGCCCCGGCGCGGTGGCGATGACCGGCTCCAGCGTGATGACCATGTCGGGCAACAGCACCGTCTCGTCGCCCGCCATCAGCGACAGCCCCTCGGTAAGCTGCATCCCCAGGCCGTGACCGAGCCGCCCGTCGTCGACGCCCACGACATCGGCCATCGCGCGCCAGACATCGCAGGCCCGCGCGCCGGGCCGCGCCGCCGCCAGCCCCGCCTCCGTGGCCGCGATCAGCCGCGCATGGGCCGTGCGCGGCACCGGGCGCGCATGACCGATCGCGAAATTCCGGTCGAAATCGCAGAAATACCCGTCGCGCACCGCGCCGGTATCGAGCATCAGCACATCCCCGGCCTCCAGCGGCCGCGCATCGGCCGGCGAGATCACGTCCGCGTAACCCTCCGGCCCCGCCCCCCCGGCGAGATAGGGCACCCAGTCGGCCCCCTCCTCCAGCAACAGCCGCTGGAAATCGCGAAACACCCGGTCGAGCGGCACGCCGGGCCCGGCGATCTCGTCCACCCGGTCAAAGGCACGTCCGGCAATGGCACAGATGCGCGCGATCCGGTCGATCTCGGCCCCCGACTTCACCGCCCGCAGCCCCGCCACGATCCCGCGATCGTCGGTGAACTCCAGCCCCCTCCCGGCCCTGAGCCGCGCAAAATCGCCCAGCGGCATCCGCAGGTGGCTTTCCGGCCCCGAGGGCACCCCGACCGGCCCGCCCAGCCCGCGCAAGGCGTCGGCCAGAAGCGGCACGCCATCGCCCGCCGGTGCGGGCCAGGTGCGGATATCGGCAATCCATGTGCGCGCCATCAGCGCCGCGCCGATGTCCGGGATCACCGCCACCGGATCGCCCGCGGCAGGGATCACGAGAAACCAGTCCCGGCTCGGGCTCTCCCAGAACCGGGTGAGAAACCCGCTGAAATAGCGGAACTCCGGCTCGGTGGTGAGCAACAGCGATCCCAGCCCCACCTCCGCCATGCGCGCCTGCGCGCGTGCCAGCCGCGCGCGGTACTCGGCCTCGGCAAAGCCGCTCACGCCTCCGCCTCTTCGCTGATGATGGCCAGCGCGCGCGTCTGCGGCGCCAGCCCCATCGCCATCAGCGCGGCCACCCCCGCCGCCCCCGAGGGTGTCGTCGCCATGCCCCTTTCGGCCAGCGCGGGCAGCACGCCCGCCGCCTCGGCGTCGGTCACGGTGGCAAAGGCGTCGGCATCCCGCGCCAGCCCCTTCAGCGCAATCAGCGACGGCGCCTTGCAATCGAGCCGCCCCATGTTCGAGACCGGC
>JADQCC010000276.1 GCA_016278295.1 Roseovarius sp.
GAGGGTCTGCATCGCGCGCCATTCGGTGTAGAGCGCGCTCTCGTGGTCCAGCGTCCAGAGCGCGCGGGCCTCGGTCACCGTGACCAGCCCCGCCACCGCGCGACCGCGCCGCGTCACCAGCCGCTGCGCGCCGCTCAGGCGCACCGCCTCGACCGTGGCCCCGACCGACCGGCGCAATTCCTCGATGGTGATCTCGGGCACCGGGGGAAAGAGCGGCGTCTCTGACATGGCGGGCCTTTGGTGTCGGGGGTCACGGGGCGCGCGCAGCCTCGCCCGGCCGGGTGACCGAACCCTTACCCCCGCGCGCGGCGCCGGGCACGACAAGGGGCGCGAACCGTGCGGTTCACGCCCCGAACCGGTCGGTTGCGCCGAGGGCGCGCGGCGCGAGCAAACCCATGCGCGGCGCATCCTCCCCACCCGCCGCAGCGGCCGGGGTGGCCGGATCACTCCGACTGGTTCCCCCCCATCACCGACAATCCCCTCAGGATATCAACGGCATAGGCCAACTGGTAATCCTCCTCGCGCAGGCGGGCGACCTCATCGGCGCGCTGGCGCTCTTCCTCGATCTGCTTGAGCTCGTCTTCGGACAGGCTGTCATTGTTGAGCCGCCCACGCAGATCGGCCTCCGAGCGGGTGGGGCGTTTGCTCTTCGCCTCCTCGTCCTCGGTCTCGGCGCGGCGCGCGGGCTGCACGACCACGATGTCGGGGCTGACACCCAGCGCCTGGATCGAGCGGCCCGAGGGCGTGTAGAAGCGCGCGGTGGTCAGCCGCATCGCCCCGCCGCCCCTGAGCGGCATCACCGTCTGCACGGACCCCTTGCCGAAGCTCTTGGTGCCGACGACGATCGCGCGGCGGTGGTCCTGTAGCGCGCCGGCCACGATCTCCGACGCCGAGGCGGAACCGCCGTTGATCAGCACGACGATCGGCTTGCCCTGGGCAAGATCGCCGGACGTGGCGTTGAACCGCTCGCCGTCCTCGACGTTGCGCCCTCGGGTCGAGACGATCTCGCCCTTGGCAAGGAACGCGTCGGAGACCTTGATCGCCTGCGTCAGCAACCCGCCGGGATTGTTGCGCAGGTCGAGCACGATGCCGCTCACATTCTCCATGCCGCCCAGCGCCTCGACCTGCTCTTTCAGACCGCTTTCGAGATTGGGATAGGTGTTGTCGTTGAAGGTGGTGACCCGCAGCACCACCGCGTCCCGTTCGGTCCGTGCGCGTACCGCCGTGAGCTCGATCGTGTCGCGGATGATCGACACGTCGAACGGCTCTGGCTCGCCTTCGCGCACCACGGTGATGACGATCTCGCTGCCCACCGGGCCGCGCATCAGATCCACCGCCTCGTTGAGCGTCAGGCCAAGCACGCTCTCACCATCGACATGGGTGATGAAATCACCCGCCTCGATCCCGGCCTGATAGGCGGGGGTGCCGTCCATCGGCGAGACCACCTTGACGAACCCGTCCTCCTGCGTGACCTCGATCCCCAGCCCGCCGAACTCGCCGCGCGTCTGCACCTGCATGTTCTCGGCGTCATCGGGTGAGAGATAGCTGGAATGCGGATCGAGCGAGGTGAGCATCCCGTTGATCGCCGCCTCGATCAGCTCCTTGGTATCGACATCCTCGACATATTGCGCGCGCACCCGTTCGAAAATGTCACCGAAGAGATCGAGCTGCTCATAGACGCTGCCCTTTCCGTCGTTCTCCTGCGCGAGAAGGGGGGCCGCCACCTGCGTCGTCATCACGGCACCGGAGAGGAGCCCCACGATCGTGGCCATCAGGATTTTCTTCATGTCTCAACCTTCCTTGTCGGTCGCGAACCACGTCAGCGGGTCCACCGGTGAATTGTCTTGCCGCACCTCGATATAGAGCGTCTGACCGCGTCCGGCATCCCCCTCGCCCGCGGCGAGCAAGTCGCTGCCATCGCCGGTGCCGCCCATCAGGCCCACGGGGCTGCCGCCGGGCAGCACCTCGCCGATGCGACCGTATACGGTGTCGAGCCCGGCGAATACCAGCAGCACCCCGGCCTCCGGCTCCAGAATGATCACATTTCCGTAGTCGAGCAAGGGGCCGCGGTAGCGCAGCGTCGCCGGAACCGGCGTGGTGACGAGCGCGCGTGGCCGCGTGGCGACAACGATGCCCGGGCGCACGACCCCGGCGGCGTCGGCCTCGCCCGAACGGTGCAGGATCACCCCCTCCACCGGCAGCGGCAGGGCGCCCTTGCGCGGCCCGATCTCCGGCAGGCTGCCCGGCACCTCGCCCACGGCGATGTCGCTCAACCCGCTGGCAAAGCCGTTCAGCGTCTCGGTCGATGCGAGGAGCAGCGCCGTCTTGACCGGATCCTCGGTGAACCGGCGCGGCAGATCGGTGCGCGCGGCGATGGCCTTGCTGAGGCGCACGCGCGCCTCCTGCACACCGCGCAGCCCGTCCCCAAGCGTGGTCGTGGCGCTTTGCTGAAGCGCCCGCAGCACGGCGATATCCTGCACCTTGCCGCGCAGTTCGAGCGCCTTGGCATCGAGCGCCGGGGCCACCTCCGACAGGATCATCCCGGCCCGCGCGGTGCCCACCGGCCCCGATGGATGCAGCATCAGCACCGGCACCGGCGCGTGGCCCATCGTCTGCAACACGCCCAGAAGCTGTGCAACCTCGTCCTCGCGGGTGCGCAGCTCGGCGACCAGCGCCTCCTCGCGCTGCGCGGCACGGCGCGCGCCCGCGCGCATCGCAGCGAGCCCCTTCTCGTAGGCACGGATGACCCCGGTGAGCGCCTTGACGCGGTTGCGCGCGCCCTCGGCGGCAGCAAGCGCCTCGGTCGCCTCATCGAGCGCCGCTGCCGCGGCGCGCGCGTCGGCGGAAAGGTCCGCCCCCTCCTGCGCCCCGACCGGCGGCGCCAGCAGCATCACAAGCAGTAGGCAGGCCGCGCGTATCGTCATGCCAGGAGGCTCTCGCCGGTCATCTCGGCAGGTTGCGGCATCCCCATCAGCGCCAGCACCGTGGGCGCGAGATCGGCGAGCCGCCCGCCATCGCGCAGCCGCGCGCCCACCGCCCCCCCCACGAGGATCACCGGCACCGGGTTGAGCGTGTGCGCGGTATGCGGCCCGCCGGTCACGGGATCGACCATCACCTCGCAATTGCCGTGATCGGCGGTGACGATCATCGCGCCGCCCGCCGCCTCCAGCGCCTCGACCACGCGGCCAAGCCCTTGATCCACCGCCTCGCAGGCCGCCATCGCCGCCTTCAGGTCGCCGGTATGGCCGACCATGTCGGGGTTGGCATAATTGACCACGATCAGGTCATAGCCCTCGCCGATCGCCCCTACCAGATGGTCGGTCACCTCGGCAGCCGACATCTCGGGTTGCTGGTCATACGTGGCCACCTTGGGCGAGGGCGCCATGTAGCGATCCTCGCCGCGCTCGGGATCCTCGCGACCGCCGTTGAGGAAAAAGGTGACATGGGGGTACTTCTCGGTTTCGGCGATGTGGAACTGCCGCAGCCCCGCGCGGCTCACCCATTCGGCCAGCGTGTTGACGATCACCCGCGGCGGAAACACCGTGTCAAACCACGCGTTATGCGCCTCGGAATACTCCACCATACCCAGCCGCGCCGCCCAATCGGGCACGACCTCGCGGTCGAAGGCGCTGAAGCCGGGATCGGCCAGCGCCTGCAATATCTCGCGCGCCCGGTCGGCCCGGAAATTCAGACAGAACAGGCCGTCACCGGATGCGACCCCCGCATAATCGCCGATCACCGTGGCGGTGATGAATTCGTCGGTTTCCGAGCGCGCATAGGCATTGGTCACCGCCATGCGCGCATCGGACGCGTGCAGCCCCTTGGCGGCGGCGATTGCCTCATACGCCTCCTGCACCCGGTCCCAGCGATTGTCACGGTCCATCGCGAAATAGCGCCCGGTCACGGTGGCGATGCGCACGCTATCCGGCAGCATGTCGGACAGGTTGGCCAGATGGGTGCGCGCCGATTTCGGAGACACGTCGCGCCCATCGGTCATCGCGTGCAGCACCACCGGCACGCCCGCCTCGGCGATCGCCCGCGCGGCGGCGGCGATATGGGCAATATGCCCGTGCACTCCGCCATCCGACACGAGGCCCAGCAAATGCGCCGTGCCGCCGGTGTCCTTCAGCCGGTCGATGAACCGGCCCAGCGCCGCGTTGGCGGCAAAGCTGCCATCCTCGATGGCGAGGTCGATCTGCCCGAGATCCATCGCCACCACCCGGCCCGCGCCGATATTGGTGTGCCCCACCTCGGAATTGCCCATCTGCCCACGGGGCAGCCCCACATCGGGGCCATGCGTGATCAGCGTCGCGTTGGGGCATTCTGCCATCAGCCGGTCGATGTTGGGGGTCTCTGCCAGATGCGGCGCGTTGGCCTCGGGCCGGTCGCTCAGGCCCCAGCCATCGAGAATGCACAGGACAACGGGTTTGGGCATGGTCTCTCCGGGTGTGCTCCTGCCCGCCTTCTAGGCCGATGCCCCCGGCCCCGCAACCCTCGCGGCGCGGGCTCAGCCGTGCGTCGGGAGGTCACAGAGGCCCATACCCCGCCCGCTCCGCGCAGCAGGCGGTCTGCATCAAGCAGTCTGCGGAAACGGGCATGATCAAGTCAGGCCGGAAATCCCGGCAGTTTCGCCGCCCCGGCGAATATCTGCGCCGCGTGCTCTTGCAGGTAGATGCGCAGCCACGGCGTGAAATCGGCGGGTGCGTTGCGGATGCGCGTGGCGAGCGCGTCGCGCGTTATCCAGTCCACCGCCATCACCTCTTCGGGGTTGGGCACCGGTTCGACCCGCTCCGCCACCTTTGCCACGAACACCTCGACCAGTTCGTGCTCGACCAGACCGCCGCCCACATCGGCGCGGTATTCCACCTGTCCGCGCGACGTGAGCGGCAGACCGCGCAGGCCCAGTTCCTCGTCGAGCCGCCGCCGCGCGCAGGCCAGCGGCGCCTCGCCCCAGCGCGGGTGCGTGCAGCAGGTATTCGCCCACAGCCCCGGCGTGTGATACTTGTCCAGCGCCCGGCGCTGGATGAGCACCGCGTCGCCGCATAGCACGAAGACCGACACCGCCTTGTGGCGCAGGCCGCGCCTGTGCGCCTCCAGCTTCTCGACGGCCACCAGATCGCCGTCGATCCATGTCGGGATCATCTCGGTCATGGGCGCGCGGGCGAAGCGAGCCCGGTCTTCATATGCACCAGCGGTCGGGCGCGCACGCGTTTCTTGTTCATGTCGGCCTCGAAGGTCAGCCTTTGGACGTCGATATCATGGCGCAGCGAACCAAACCGCTCGCGCCGCTCAGCCGACCGATAATAGGCATTCCGCATCGAGGCAAGGCAGGCGCGTAGTCGCCTTGGACCAAGTCGCAGCGGATGGGCCGGCCTCGTCCAATCGGGGCAACCATGCACGATGAGGGGGGTCCGGGGCCGATCCGTCCCTTCGTGGCAGAGAGGTGACGGGGCAGAGGCCCCTTGCCCGCGCCCGCCACCCGGCGTATAGCCCCGGCCTGATCCCGAAGGAGCCCGATCATGCAAGGCAGCGCCAATCTCAACGTCATGCTCAAGGCCGCGCGCAAGGCCGGGCGCGGGCTGATCAAGGATTTCGGCGAAGTCGAGAACCTGCAGGTCTCGATGAAGGGCGCGGGCGATTTCGTGAGTCGCGCCGACCTCGCCGCCGAGAAGACGATCAAGACCGAGCTGATGGGCGCGCGGCCCAACTATGGCTGGCTTGCCGAGGAGGGCGGCGGTGAGGACGGCAAGGATCCGACCCGCCGCTGGATCGTCGATCCGCTGGACGGCACCACCAATTTCCTCCACGGGCTGCCGCATTTCGCCGTCTCCATCGCGCTGGAGCACAAGGGCGAAGTGGTGTCCGGGGTGATCTATGACCCGGTCAAGGACGAGGCGTTCTTTGCCGAAAAGGGCACCGGCGCATGGATGAACGACAAGCGGCTGCGCGTGTCGGGGCGCACCAAGATGATCGAGGCGATCTTTGCCACCGGCTTGCCCTTCGGCGGACGCGCCGACTTGCCAAAAACGCTGCACGACCTTGCCCGGCTCCTGCCCGCCTGCGCGGGTGTGCGGCGCTGGGGCTCTGCCGCGCTCGACATGGCCTATGTCGCCGCCGGGCGCTATGACGGATTCTGGGAACGGGGGCTGAACCCGTGGGATCTTGCCGCCGGGGTCATCATCCTGCGCGAGGCGGGCGGGCTGGTGGAGCCGCTGGAACAGGGCGGCGACATCCTTGGCGATGGCGAAATCATTGCCGCCAACGAGGCGATTTTCGACAAGTTCGCCAAGGTGATCCGCGACCGCGCGTGACAGCCCGCCCGTGTCATGCCACAAAACGGCAACAACGCGGAGAGGGGCATGGAACTCGATCACCTGGCCATCGCGGGAGAGACGCTGGAAGCCGCCGCCGCCCATGTCGAGGCGGCGCTCGGACTGCCGATGCAGCCCGGCGGCGCGCACCCGCGATTCGGCACGCATAACCGGCTTTTGGGGCTGGGGCCCGGGGTCTATCTCGAAGTGATCGCGATCGACCCGGACGCCCCCGTGCCAGAGCGCCCGCGCTGGTTCGATCTCGACCGGCTGAGCGGGCCGCCGCACCTGCGCAACTGGATCGCCCGCGTGCATGATCTCGATGCGGCGCTCGCCCGGCATCCAGACGCCGGCACGCCCCTCGATCTCGAACGCGGCGACCTGCGCTGGCGCATGGCCGTGCCCGACGATGGCGTGCTGCCCTACGACAACCGCTTCCCGGCGCTCATTCAGTGGCAGGCGGGCGGGCATCCCGCCGACCGGCTGCCGGATGCGGGCGCACGGCTCAGGCGTCTCGTCGTGACGCATCCCGAGGCCAGGGCGCTGCGCACCGCGCTCGCCGACCTCACCGATCCGCATATCGTGTTCGAGCCCGGGCCGCCCGCCCTGCGTGCCGAGATCGACACCCCGTCTGGCACGCGCGTGCTGACATGATCCTGCGGCGCGCCACCGAAGCGGATATTCCCGCGATCCTCGCGATTTGGAACCCGCTCATCCGCGATACCTCTGTCACCTTCACCACCGAAGAAAAGACACCCGAGGGCCTCGCCGCCGAGATCGCCGCGCGCGGCGACGCCTTTGTCGTGGCCGAGGACGCGGGCCGTTTGCTCGGCTTTGCCGGGTTCGGCCCGTTCCGTGCCGGTCCCGGCTATCGCCACACCGCCGAGCATACCGTCATCCTGGCGGAGGGTGCACGCGGGCGCGGCACGGGCCGGGCGCTGATGGCGCGGCTCGAGCAGGTGGCGCGGGCGCGCGGCATCCACACGCTCATCGGTGCGGTGAGCGGCGAGAACACGGGCGCCATCGCGTTTCACGAGGCCGTCGGTTTCACGCGCGCGGGCATCCTGCCCGAGGCCGGGCACAAATTCGACCGCTGGATGGACCTCGTGCTATTCCACAAGCATCCGTGACGCTTTGCCCTGACAGGCGCGCCGTTCCGGGATAGGATTGACCCATGTCGATATGGACCCGCATATCCGAGGCAATTCAGGCACTGGCCAAGGGCGAGAGCCTTGCAGCCGTGTTCGACCGGCTGCGCAGCCCGCCCGAGCGCAGCGTCGGCTTTACCATCGCGGTGATCGCGCTCTCGGCCAAGATGGCCAAGGCCGACGGGCTGGTCACGCGCGACGAGGTGACCGCGTTTCGCGATGTGTTTCACATTCCGCCAGAGGAGGAAAGGAACGCCGCGCGCATCTTCAACCTCGCCCGGCAGGACGTGGCGGGATACGAGGAATACGCCGCCCGCATCGCGCGCATGTTCGCGGATGCGCCCGATACACTCTGCGATTTGATGGAGGGGCTTCTCCATATCGCCGTGGCCGATGGTGTCTATCACCCCAAGGAGGACGCCTTTCTCGGTCGCGTGGCCGAGATATTCGGGATCGAGGAGCCCCGCTTTCGCGCGCTGCGCGCGCGCTTTGTCCCGGATGAACGACCCGATCCGTGGTCCGTTCTGGGGGTGAGCGCCGACATGCCGCTATCGGATATCCGCGCCGCGTGGCGCAAGCAGGTGCGCGATTGCCACCCCGACCGGCTCAAGGCGCGCGGCGTGCCCGAAGAGGCGGTGCGCCTCGCCGAAAGGCGACTCAGAGACATCAACAACGCCTGGGAAGAAATCAGCGCCATGCGGGCCCCCTCTTAAAACCGTCACGCAGCTTGCCTATCTTGATGCCATGAGACACGCCGCTACGCTCTTTGCCCTGTCCGCCGCGCTGCTGGCCGGCGCGCCCCCTGCCGCCGCGCAGCAGGAAGAGGACGGGCGCTCGCTCATGGAGGAGGGCGCGCAACTCTTCTGGGACGGGCTGCGGCGCGAGCTGGGCCCGGCGCTGGAGAGCCTGCGCGACCGCACCGACGAGATGGAACCAGCGCTGCGCGATTTCGCCGAGCGGATGGGTCCGGCATTGGCAGACCTGCTGGACAAGATCGACGACCTGAGCGCCTATCACCCGCCCGAGATGCTGCCCAACGGCGATATCATCCTGCGCCGCAAGACGCCGCAGGAAATGAAGGACGCAGCCCCCGAGGGCGAGATCGAAATCTAGCCCCGCAGCACCGCGCCCGGGTTCATGATGCCCGCGGGATCGAGCGCCGCCTTGATCGCGCGCATCGCATCCAGCTTCACCGGATCGCCATAGCGTTCGAGGTCATCGACCTTGAGCCGCCCAATCCCGTGCTCGGCGCTGACAGAGCCGTCCATCTCGTGCACGAGGTCATGAACCGCGCGCGTGATCGCATCGCGCTCTGCTACATGGTCGCCGCGGCTGCGCCCGGGCATGGGAAACACGTTGTAATGCAGGTTGCCATCGCCCAGGTGACCGAAACAGTTGACGCGGAAATCGCCGATCCGGGCAATCTCTCCGGCACCTTTCCCGATGAAATCCGGGATCGCCGACAGCGGCAGCGAGATGTCGTGAGAACTGACCGAGCCGATCCGCCGGTTGGCCTCGGGGATCTGCTCGCGCACCTCCCAGAACTCGTGCCGCTGCGCCTCCGACTGCGCGATCGTGCCGTCGCTCACCAGCCCCGCCTCGAAGCCTTCGGCGAACAGCGCCTCCAGCGCCGCCGCCGGATCGAGGCCGCGCGCCAGCCCGACGTCGATGAGCACGCACCATTCCGGCGGTACGGCGAAGGGCTGCCGGATATCCGGCAGCGCCTCGGCGAGGAAATCGAGACCCTGCCGGTGCATGAGCTCGAAGGCGCTCACACCCTCGCCCATATGATTGCGCGCCAGCGCCAGAAGGTCGAGCGCCGCACGCGGCCCCGCCACCGCCATGAGCGCGGTGCCCTCGCCCGCCGGACGCGGCGCAAGCTTCAGCGCGGCGGCGGTGATGACACCCAGCGTCCCCTCTGACCCGATCAGCAGGTTGCGCAGGTCATAGCCGGTGTTGTCCTTGCGCAAGCGTTTCAGCCCGTGCCAGATGCGTCCGTCGGGCAGCACCGCCTCCAGCCCCAGGCACAGGTCGCGCGCATTGCCATAGCGCAGCACGTTGACCCCGCCCGCGTTGGTCCCCAGCAGCCCACCGATACGCGCCGAGCCCTTGGCCGCGATGGAAAGCGGAAACAGCCGGTCCACCGCCTCTGCCGCCGCGTGGATGTCCTGCAGGATCGCCCCCGCCTCGACGACCATCACGTTCTCGTCCGGCCAGAGCCCGCGCACCGCGCGCATCCGCTCGAGGCTGAGGATCACCGGCACCGGGCCGTCGGGGGCAATCTGCCCGCCAACAAGGCCCGTGCCGCCGCCGTAGGGCACGACCGGTACGCGCGCCTCGGCACAGGCGCGCACCACCTGCGCCACGCCCTCTGCATCGCCGGGGGCCACGACCACACCCCGCCCCTGCCAGCGCCCGCGCGGTTCCTCGAAATAGCGCGGCTCGGCCTCGCGAAAGGCCGCGTCGGGCAGCACCGCGCGCAGGCCGTCGATGAAACCGGGGGTGGCGGAACTGAGTGTCATGGTCCCCTAGCTATCACAGCCGTCGGACAAGGCCAGCCGCTCTCCGTTTCATCCTGTTACAAATATCCAGGTGTCCCGCTTACAACCGCGAGGAAATCACCCCGGTGTTGAAGCCACCCATGCGCAGCTCGCCGAACAGGCGCTGATATTCGATCTTGGGGCAATGGTTCATCACCACGTCCACGCCACGCGCGCGGGCCATCTCTGCCGCCTGCGGGTGCTCCACCCCGATCTGCATCCAGATCGTCCGCAGGTCTGGAAAGGTCTCCAGCGCCTCCTCCACGATGGGCGGCACGTGCTCGGAGCGACGAAAGATATCGACCATGTCCACCCCGCCCTCGATATCGGACAGCGACGCCACGACCGTCTGGCCAAAGAGCCTCCGCCCCGCGTGGCCGGGATTGACCGGCACCACCTCGAATTTCTTCAGACTCAGGTACCGGGCCACGTAATAGGACGGGCGTACCGGGTTCATCGACACGCCTACAATCGCCACGCGGCGGGTGCGGGTCAGGATCTCGCGCAGGTGGGAATCGGTGTAGGTTTCGCTCATGGCGATCATAAATCACGAAACGCGGCGAGAAAAAAGCGCCCAAGATGAAGCTTGGGCGCCAGTCGCGGAACGAGGGACAGTGATATGAGACGGCGGTGTTCCGTCTCGCCGCCTCTGGGACATAGATAGGTCCGGTTTTCATGATATAAAGGGTTTGTAATACGCCCGTGACCAAACGTTACAGGCGGGCATCAATCGAACACGTCCTCGACCACGTCCCATATCTCTTCAAAGATGCGCCGCCCGATGCCCTTGCGGCGCTTGCGTTTGCAGGGCGGGTGCGCGCCCCGTGGCCTGTCGTCGTAGTCTTGCCGTGGCAGTGGCATGGGCCGGCCCTTGGGGCGTGGGCGGTCTGATTTCGACGTTGGCATCGCCTTCATGTCATGGAGCGGCGCGCCGCAGCTTGAACAGGTCAGTTCGTGGCGTGCCCGGTCGAGCACGAGGGCCGCACGCGTGCCGCAGTAATTGCATGTGGCGATCTTGTGGCCCATGACGTTCCATATCGGTCAAACTCACGCATTTTCCAAGCCCTGCCCGGCGCGAAATCGTCGCTCGCGGCGCAGGCGCGTGATATCGTCGCAGCGTGCTAACCTGAAGGAACGACACCGGATGACCGATCAACCCGCCCCCGCCGAGCCCGCGCCCCGCGACCTGCCCTTTGCGGTGGACCTCAGGCGCCTCCATCTCGCCGTGGGATGGATCGCGTTCGGCCTGCCGGTCTCGCTTGTCGCGGTTTCACAGTTGCCAACGGTCTGCTTTCACGACTCGATCAGCCAGTTCTATTTCAGCCCGGTGGGCGGCGATATCCTCGTCGGCGCGCTGAGCTTCATCGGTTTGCTGCTCGTGGGCCTCTACTCCTTCGACGCGGTCGGGTGCGCGGGCGCGCGGCGCTGGACGTGGAAGGACATCCTCGCAATGCGCGTGGCCGGTATCGCGGCGCTCCTGGTCGCCTTCGTGCCCACGACCGGCACCGGATGCAGCCGCACCGGGACCGAGGGCGCGCGCGCCTTTCTCACCGGCACGAACGACCCCTCCTTCGATTTCTGGGCCGTGCTTCTGGGGCGGGCGGAGGCGACGGGCTTCCCGCTCGATACGGTGCATTACAGCGCGGCGGGGGTGATGTTTCTCATCCTCGCCTACGTGGTGCTGCGCGTTTTCACCCGCGTGAATTCCGAGGCCGCCGAACGGGATGGCAACCGCAAGGGCCTGCGCAACGCCTGTTACCTTGTGCTGGGCCGGGTGATCCTCGGGGTCGTCGCGGTTCTCGCGGTCGAGATGGGGCTCGAATCCGTCGCGCCGGATCTCCTCGGCTTCTGGAACCGGCTCAATCTCACCTTCGTGTTCGAGGCGGCGGGGCTGTTCGCCTTCGGGCTGGCGTGGATGATCAAGGGGCGGGTGCTGCCGGTGTTCGAGGACGCCGCGGCACGGGCTCAGCCGCGCGCGGCGTAAAGCGCGACGGCGGCGGCGTTCGAGACGTTGAGCGAGCCGAAACCGCCCGCCGCGTCG
>JADQCC010000088.1 GCA_016278295.1 Roseovarius sp.
ACATCGAAGGCCAGTCCGCCCGCCCCTGCGGCGACCATCTCGGCCTCGGTCGTCAGCGAGATCACCAGCGCCGGGCGCCAGTCCCGCAGATGCGCCATGTCGGCGGCATAGGCCCCGCCCGCACCCGGCAGCGGCGCGAGCGCCAGCGTGCCTCCGCCCACGTGCAAGGCATGGATGACAAAGCCACTCATGGCACACTCCCCCTCACCCGAGTTTCTGCAACCCACGGCAAAAAGCAAGGTGGACGCGTCCCCGGCCGGGCCTTACCCTGAGCCCGTCATCCGAATCCGGCAGGTGCCCCGCATGTCCCGATCCCCCGATACCGGCTACCAGGTCCTCGCGCGGAAATACCGCCCCGAGACCTTTGCCGATCTCGTCGGGCAGGACGCGATGGTGCGCACGCTGAAAAACGCGTTCCAGGCCGACCGCATCGCGCAGGCCTTCATCATGACCGGCATCCGCGGCACCGGCAAGACGACCACGGCGCGCATCATTGCCAAGGGGATGAACTGCATCGGCGCGGATGGCGACGGCGGCCCGACCACCGACCCGTGCGGGCAATGCGAGCATTGCACCGCGATCATGGAGGGCCGCCATGTCGACGTGCTCGAGATGGACGCGGCCAGCCGTACCGGCGTGGGCGACATCCGCGACATCATCGAGAGCGTGCACTACCGCGCCGCCTCGGCCCGCTACAAGATCTACATCATCGACGAGGTGCACATGCTCAGCACCTCGGCCTTCAACGCGCTGCTCAAGACGCTCGAGGAACCGCCCGCGCATGTGAAATTCATTTTCGCCACCACCGAGATACGCAAGGTGCCGGTCACCGTGCTGTCGCGCTGCCAGCGCTTCGACCTGCGCCGGATCGAGCCGGAGGCGATGATCGGCCTGTTGCACCGGATCGCCGACGCGGAGGACGCGCAGATCACCGACGAGGCGCTCGCCCTCATCACCCGCGCCGCAGAAGGCTCGGCGCGCGATGCCACCTCGCTTCTGGATCAGGCGATCAGCCACGGCGCGGGCGAGACCACCGCAGACCAGGTCCGCGCGATGCTGGGGCTGGCCGATCGGGGCCGGGTGCTCGACCTGTTCGACATGATCCTGCGCGGCAATGCTGCGGGCGCGCTGTCGGAACTCGGCGCACAATATGCCGAAGGGGCCGACCCGCTCGCCGTCATGCGCGACCTGTCAGAGATCACGCACTGGATTTCCGTGGTCAAGATCACCCCCGACGCCGCCGACGACCCCACCATCGGCCCCGACGAGCGCGCCCGCGGGCAGGAGATGGCGGCAAAGCTGCCGATGCGCGTGCTCACCCGCATGTGGCAGATGCTGCTCAAGGCGCTCGACGAGGTGGCCGAGGCGCCGAACGCGATGATGGCGGCCGAGATGGCGGTGATCCGCCTCACCCACGTCGCCGATTTGCCGACACCCGAGGATCTCGTGCGCCGCCTGTCGGACGGCCCGGCCCCGGCCCCGAATGGCGGCGGCGGCGCACGCCCGCAGGCGCAGGGCCAGGGCGAGCCGGCGCAGGGCTCCCCGCTGCCCCACCCCACCCATGCCGCACCGCAAGGGCCGAACGCGCGCGGCGGCGGGCAGGTGACGGCGCGCGCGCCCGAGACGCAGGAGGCGCTTGCCGGATACCCCAGCTTCGAGCATGTGCTCGAACTTATCCGCGCCCATCGCGACGCGAAGTTGCTGATCGAGGTCGAGGGCTGCCTGCGCCTCGCCGCCTATCGTCCCGGGCGGATCGAATTCACCCCCACCCCGGACGCACCCGCCGACCTCGCGCAGCGGCTTGGCAGCGCGCTGCAACGCTGGACCGGCGCACGCTGGGCGGTAAGCCTCGTGAATTCCGCCACCACCCCCACCCTGCGCGAGGCCCGCGAGGCCGAAGAGACCACGCTCCGGGAGGCGGCGCGCGACCACCCGCTGGTCAAGGCGGTGTTCACCGCCTTCCCCGGCGCGAGCATCACCGGCATCCGCACCGCCGAGGAAATCACCACCGCGGCCGACGCAGAGGCGTTGCCCGAGGTCGAGGACGAATGGGATCCGTTCGAAGAGGATTGACCTGACCGCTTGCCCGTGGCCTTTCGCGCACCGATATGGTTCAAGACGACGTCTGTTACTCCGGCCCGCCCGCGCGCGGGCCCCGATCCAGAGGAGATCACATCATGTTCAAGGGTTTGGGCCAGATGGGCGACATGGCCAAGATGATGAAGGCCGCGCAGGAAATGCAGGAGAAGATGGCCGCGCTACAGGAAGAGATGCACAACATCATGGTCGAGGGCGAAAGCGGCGCGGGCCTCGTCAAGGCGACCTGCACGGCCAAGGGCGAGTTGAAATCCCTCGATATCGACCCCTCCATCTTCAACGCCGACGACAAGGAAGTGGTCGAGGACCTGATCCTCGCCGCGATCAAGGATGCGCAATCCAGGGCCAGCGAACGGGCACAAGAGGAGATGGGCAAGATCACCGAGAGCATGGGCCTGCCCAAGGACATGAAGCTGCCGTTCTGACACGCGGTTTTCATCTTTCCACCAATACTCTCGCGCGACAGGCACCCGCCATCGAAACGGATCCGACGATTGAGCAGCACCCGAGACATAGACGCCCTCATCGACATGATGGCGCGCCTGCCCGGCCTCGGGCCGCGCTCGGCGCGGCGCGCGGTGCTGCACATGATCCGCAAGCGCGCGCTGCTGCTCTCACCGCTCGCCGACCTCATGCAGACCGTCGCCGCCACTGCGCGCGAATGCGCGCGCTGCGGCAATATCGGCACCACCGAGATTTGCGACATCTGTGCCTCGCCGAAACGCGCGCAAGGTCAGATCTGCGTGGTCGAGGACGTGGCCGACCTGTGGGCGATGGAACGCGGGCAGGCGTTTCGCGGGCGCTATCACGTGCTGGGCGGCACGCTCTCCGCGCTCGATCAGGTGGGGCCGGAAGCCCTGCGCATCCCGCAACTCGTAGCGCGCGTAACAGAGGAGGAGGTGACCGAGGTGATTCTCGCGCTCAACGCCACCATGGATGGGCAAACCACCGCCCATTACATCGCCGATCAGCTTGACGGCCAGGTAACGCTCACGTCGCTCGCACAGGGTGTTCCCATCGGCGGCGAACTGGATTATCTCGACGACGGAACGATCGGCGCGGCGTTCGCCGCGCGCAAGTCAATCTAGTCACCATCACCGCGGCAGCCGCCGCCTGCTATCCGATAGGCCGCCATGACCCCGCCGGCTCTCGCCATCAGTTACCTGCTGTTCCTCAATCTCGTGACCTTGGGGTTGTTCTGGTGGGACAAGCAATGCGCCATCCACCGGCGCTGGCGCGTGCCCGAGAGCACGCTGCTGACGCTGTGCCTCGTCGGCGGCGCATTCGGGGCCAAGACCGGGCAGGGCGTGTTCCGCCACAAGACCCGCAAGGAGCCGTTCCGCACCTCGCTCAACGCCATCATCGTGCTGCATATCGGCCTGCTGTCGGCGCTGGTCCTGCCGGATTTCCGCGCCTCGGTCGTGGCGGTGCTGAGGGATGCCTCGACCGCGCTTTTCGGCTGAGCAACGCCCGCCCAAGCCGACCCTCAGGCGCGCTCGACCAGCACCGACCCGACCGAATAGCCCGCCCCGAACGAACAGATCAGCCCCCGGTCGCCGGGATCGAGGTCGTCGGAATACTGCGAGAACGCGATGATCGAGCCGGCCGAGGACGTGTTGGCATACTCCTGCAGGATGTTCGGCTGCTCGGTCGGGTCGGGCACGCGCCCCATCACCTTGCGGCCGATGAAATCGTTCATCGTCTTGTTGGCCTGGTGCAGCCACAGCCGCCGCAAATCGCCCGCCGCCACCCCCGCCGCGTCGAGATGCTCCGCGATATGCCCCGAGACGAGCGGCAGCACCTCCTTGAAGACACGGCGCCCCTCCTGAACGAAGAGCATGTCGCGCCGGTCCTCCATGTGGCCGGGCCGGGTGCGCCGCAGAAAGCCGTTATTGTTGCGGATGTTGTTGGAGAACCTCGTGGCGCAACGGGTCGACAGGATGCGGAAATGCGCAGCCCTCGCCTCTTCCGCCGCCTCGATCACCAGCGCCGTGCACACGTCGCCAAAGATGAAATGACAATCCCGGTCCCGCCATTCCAGATGCCCCGAACAGATCTCGGGGCTGACCACCAGCGCGCGCCGCGCGCTGCCCGCGCGGATCATGTCCGCCGCCGCCTGGATGCCGAAGGTGGCCGACGAGCACGCCACGTTCATGTCGAAGGCAAAGCCGCCCGCGCCCAGACACTCCTGTATCTCGATGGCGATGGCGGGATAGGGCCGCTCGTGGTTCGACGCGGCACAGATCACCAGGTCGATCTCGCCCGCCTCGCGCCCCGCCTGCGCCAGCGCCTTGCCGCAGGCGTCGAGCGCGATCTCGGTCATGATCCCCGGCTCGTCATCGCCGCGCGCCCGCAGGACCGGGTGCATCACGTCGGGGTCGAGCACCCCGGTCTTGTCCATGACATGCCGCCGCTCGATCCCCGAGGCATTGAGAATGAACTCCGGCGAAGACGGCGCCTTGGCCTCCATCTCCCCGGCTGCGATCGCATCTGCGTGGGCCGCGTTGAACGCCTCGGCATGGGCATTGTAGGCGACCACCAGCTCCTCGTTGCTGATGACCTGCGGCGGCGTGAACACGCCCGATCCCGTGATCGCGGGCTGCACCATGATCCTCTCCCAAAGGTTTCCCGCCAGATCACCGCAGCCGCACACCGACGTCAAGCGCGACGTCGCGCAAGACCGCCCGGCTTCATCTTTCCCGAATACTCAGTTCACCGGGTTGGGCAGGTCTTCTCCGGCAAAGAACGCGCGCAGGTTCTCCACCGCCATCAGCCCCATCGCCTCGCGCACCTCCAGTGCGGCGGTGCCCAGATGGGGCAGCAGCGTCACGTTCTCCATCTTGCGCAGCACCTCGGGCACCTCGGGCTCGCGCGCATAGACATCGAGCCCGGCACCCGCAATGCGCCCCCCGCGCAGCGCGTTGATCAGCGCCGCCTCGTCCACCACGTCGCCGCGCGCGATGTTGATCAGGTGCGCCGTGGGCTTCATCGCCGCCAGCACCTCCGGCCCGATGATGTTTCGCGTCTCGGCCCCACCCGGCACGGCCACCACGAGGAAATCGGCTTCCGATGCCAGCGCCTCGATACTCGCCACCTGCCGCGACGGGATATCCACCGCCTTGGCCGAGCGGTTGTAATAGAGAACCTCCATGCCGAAACCGTGATGGCAGCGCTTTGCAATGGCTTGCCCGATGCGCCCCATGCCGACGATCCCGACCGTCTTTGCGCTCACATGGGTGCCCAGCATCTGCGTCGGGTTCCAGCCGGTCCAGCGACCGGCGCGCAGCATCCGCTCGCCCTCGCCCGCGCGGCGCGCACTCATCAGGATCAGCATCAGCGCGATATCGGCGGTGGCATCGGTCACGGTGCCCGGCGTGTTGGTGACGGCGATCCCGGCGGCGCGCGCGGCGGCCACGTCGATGTGGTTATAGCCCACACCGAAGTTGGCGAGGATCCGGCAGCGGCTTCCCTCCGCGTCCACGAACACATCCGCCGAGAACATGTCGCCCAGCGTCGGCAGGATCCCGTCATAGAGCGCCATCGCGCCACGCATCTGCCCAAGCTTGAGGGGCGTGTTTTCCTCGCGCATCTCCACGTCGAAATGCGCCTCCGCCTCTGCTGCCACGCGCGCGGGCATGGGCCGTGTGATGAGAATCCGTTTCAATGTAATCTCCCGCCCTCTGGCACATCCTTGTCCGGCGCGATCAGCACCACCTCGCCCGTGGCGTCGCTCAGTCCCAGCACCAGCACCTCCGAGACAAACTTGCCGATCTGCCGGGGAGGAAAGTTGACAACTGCCAACACCTGCCGCCCGACCAGCGCCTCGGGCGTGTAATGCGCGGTGATCTGCGCGCTCGATTTCTTCTCGCCGATCTCCGCGCCGAAATCGACCCAGAGCTTGATCGCGGGCTTGCGCGCCTCCGGATAGGGCTCGGCACGGGTGACGCGGCCCACCCGGATATCGACCTTGAGGAAATCGTCGAAACTGATCTCAGCCATCACGCAGCCCCCGCGAGCGGTCGGCGGCGGCGGCGACCGTGCGCGCCATCAGCGGCGGCAGGCCGGTTGTCTCGTCCATCAGCACCTCCAGCCCCGCCTGCGTGGTGCCATTGGGGCTTGTCACATTCTTGCGCAGTTGCGCGGGCGTCTCGTCGGCGGCCTCGGCCAGCGCACCGGCGCCTGCGACGGTGGCCTGCGCCAGTTGCATCGCCAGCCCGGGGGC
Source organism: Roseovarius sp. (assembly GCA_016278295.1). Classification (GTDB taxonomy): domain Bacteria; phylum Pseudomonadota; class Alphaproteobacteria; order Rhodobacterales; family Rhodobacteraceae; genus Roseovarius. The sequence continues at coordinate 6,320 of JADQCC010000088.1, forward strand.
GAGCCCCTGCGCCTCGCCCGCCCGCGCCATGCACTCGATCATGTGAAACACATAGGCCGGGCCAGAGCCCGACAGACCGGTGACCGCGTCCATCTGCGCCTCGTTCTCCAGCCGCACCACCTGCCCCACCGCCCCAAGCAGCGCCTCGGTCGCGTCGAGATGCGCGGGCGTGGCATGGGCGTTGCCGATGATCGCGGTGATGCCGCGCCCCACCGCGGCGGGCGTATTGGGCATGGCGCGCACGATTGGCGTGGCCCCGCCCAGCATCGCCTCATAGGTGGCGATGGTGGTGCCCGCGGCCACCGACACGAACAGCGTCGCACCGTTGCCATAGCCCCTCAGCGTCGGCAGCGCCTCGGTCATCATCTGCGGCTTGACCGCGATCAGCACCACGCCCGGATCGGGCGGCAATTCGGCGTTGACGTTCACGCCCGCCGCGCCCAGCCACTCTGCCGGGTGCGGATCGACAACGTGCACCGCGCCCGCATCCAGCCCGCCATCGAGCCAGCCGCGCAGCATCGCGCCGCCCATCTTGCCACAGCCAAGAAGCACGAGGCCCCGCTCGCCGATCTCTTCCTTCGTCATGAACCCCTCCCGCGCCGTCGCATTGCGGGCCGAGGTTTACGCGCGACCGTAGGCCTCTGCAATGGCGACCTGCATCGCGTCACGCGGGCTGCTGTCGCCCCAGATCGCCAGTTGAAAGGCCGGGTAATAGCGCTCGGCGCTCATCACCGCCGCGCCCAGCAGCGTGTCGATCTGCTCTGCCGTCGCGCCCGGCGCGCCCGCCATGACCAGCCCATAGCGCCACACCATGAGCTTCTGCTCGTCCCACCAGGTGAACGCGCCCGACCAGCACTGATCGTTGACCAGGTTGAGCATCTCGTAGAGCACCGGCAGGCGTTCTTCGGGGGGCTCCATCTCGAAGGTACAGACCATGCGCAGCGTCTCGTCATGGCCCGACCATGCGAGCGTGATGGAATAGGTGCGCCACTGCCCCTCGATCGCCATCGCGATTTGATCGTCACCGATGCGGTCGAACTCCCAGTCGTGATGTTCTGCTATGTGCTCGACAAGGTCGATGGGATGAAGATCCGCGCTCAGATCATGCTCGGAAAGTGCCATGGCGCCGCCTCATATGCTGTAGCGCGGGGGTGGCCTTGCACCCCAAACGCTAGGTGCCTGCTCTACGGGCGGAGGTGCATCCACCCGCCCGTACAAGATATGGTGCGGGCATATTCATGGGCTGTAAAGCAATTTGTTGGGGATATCCGCAATAAGTTGTTGAGGCAGGGACCAAAGCCTCAAGATGCAGATCATCGCCGCCGCCCTTGCCCGACGCCCCGATAGGCCCTAAAGCGCGGGCCATGACCGATGCCACCGACGATATCCATCCACTCTTTCACGGCGCTCCCGCCAGCACCGAATTCCGCAAGCTGCGCAAACGCATCGTGCGCCACACGCGCGAGGCGGTGGAGCAATACGGCATGGTGGAGAAGGGGGCCAGTCACGCCAAAGGCGGGCAACCACCGAAATGGCTTGTCTGCCTCTCGGGCGGCAAGGACAGCTACACCCTGCTCGCCGTGCTGCACGAGCTGCAATGGCGGGGCCTGCTGCCGGTCGATCTGCTCGCCTGCAATCTCGACCAGGGCCAGCCGGGGTTTCCCGCCACCGTCCTGCCCGCCTTTCTCGAACGTATGGGCGTGCCCCACCGGATCGAGTATCGGGACACCTATTCCGTGGTCATGGACAAGGTGCCGCAGGGCCGCACCTACTGTGCGCTCTGCTCGCGGCTGCGGCGCGGCCATCTCTATCGCATCGCCCGCGAAGAGGGCTGCTCGGCGGTCGTGCTTGGCCATCACCGCGACGACATCCTCGAAACCTTCTTCATGAATCTCTTTCATGGCGGGCGGCTCGCCACCATGCCGCCCAAGCTCGTCAACGAAGAGGGCGACCTGTTTCTCTACCGCCCCCTTGCCCATGTGGCCGAGGCCGATTGCGAGCGGTTCTCCCGCGCGATGGACTACCCGATCATTCCCTGCGACCTGTGCGGGTCGCAGGACGGGCTCCAGCGCCAGCAGGTCAAGCGCCTGCTCGACCAGTGGGAGGCCAACCACCCCGGGCGGCGGCAAAAGATGTTCCGCGCGCTGATGAATGCCCGCCCCTCGCACCTGCTCGACCCCGCGCTCTTCGATTTCGCCGGGCTGACCCGCGACCCCCTAAAATCCGAGACAAAAGAGCCGGCGATACCAACCCTCCGTTAACCGCGCGCGCCTAGGCTGCGCCCCTGTTGACGGAGATTGCCATGCACCAGGCTCGACACGCCCTGCAAAGCGCGCTGGCCGCCATGCGCGGGCCGCAATTCGTGATCCTCGCACTGGCGCTGGGACTGGCCTTCGCGTGGTTCGGCCCCGCCGCGCTGGCGCTCGGCCTGCCCTTCGCCCTGGTGCTGATCCCGCGCAAGCGTGCCACCCACGGCAGCGGGCGGCGCCGTCGTATCACGCCCGGTCAGATGTCGGAAATGGCTGCGGCTCTCGATCGCCGCCTGCGCACCGCCCGGCGCACATGCCAACCGGTGCTCTGCGTCACGCTCGAGATTGCGGGCTTCGACGGGGTACGGGACATGTTGGGCGAACGGCTGGTGACCACCTGCCTCGACCACCTCTCCCACGGGCTTCGGCACGAGGATGCACTGTTCGACCTGGGCGGCGGGCGGTTCGGTGTGCTCCCCGGCGGCGCGCGGGGAATGGACACCGCAGCGGCCCAACGCCTCGCCGCCCGGCTACAGGCGCATGCCGCGGCGTGCCTGTCCGGCTTTCGACCGAACGAGGGGCTCGCCGTCGCGTCCGGTTTCTGCCTGGAGCCACAGCCGGGCACACGCAGCGGGCGGGCGATGATCGCCGAGAGCCTTGCCGCCACCGCCCGGCCATCCGCCCCTGAAGACGGCTGACCGCCCTTGCAAGGGACGGGCGCGCGGGGCCGCATCGCCCCGCTGACGAGTACGGCGCCGCTACCGCCGCGGATCCCGATCGTGATCGCCCCGGTCACCACCCGATCCCGGAATCCGCTTGACCTTTGGGGCCTCACTCTGTTGAACGCCCCAAGACAAACACATGACGGATGGGTCCCGGCGATGGACGATCAGAACAAGAACCTCATTTTCGCGACGGCGCTCAGCCTTCTCGTGATCCTCGTCTGGTTCGTGATGTTCCCGCCGCCCGAACCCGCGCCCACCGATCCCAACGCCCCAGCCGCCGAGGCTCAGGCGGAGGATCCGCTCGCGCCCACGCCAGCCGCCGATCCCGCCACCGGCGACACCGCGACAACAGGGACCAGAGCCGTCTCGGAAACCGCGGCCGACGCGCCGCGCGTCGCCATCGACACGCCGAGCCTCGTCGGCTCGATCTCGCTTCAGGGCGGGCGTATAGACGAGCTGTCGCTCAAGGACTACCGCGAGACGATAGACCCCGAGTCCCCGGTCGTCCGCCTGCTCACGCCGCTGGGCAGCGACACGCCCTATTACGCGCTGCACGGATGGGCCCCAGGCGCGGGGCTCACGCCCGAGCAGGTGCCAGGGCCGAACACGCTCTGGCAGGTCGAGGGCGGCGGCACCCTGACGCCGGATACACCCATCACCCTGTTCTGGGACAACGGCGCAGGCCTCATCTTCCGCCGCGAGATATCCGTGGACGAGGACTACATGTTCTCGGTGCGCCAAACGGTCCAGAACCGGGGCAACAACGAGGTCAGCCTCGCCCCCTATGGTATCATCGCCCGCCACGGCAAGCCCGCCGACTTGAAGAAGTTCTTCATTCTGCACGAGGGCGTCATCGGCATGGCCGACGGCACGCTGGCAGAGATCACCTACGACGATATCGAGGACTACGCCTTCAACCCAGGCGAAGGTGCGCCCGCCGATGTCACGCAGGTCACCGAGGGGGGCTGGCTCGGCTTCACCGATCACTACTGGATGACCACGCTCATCCCCGCCCCCGGCACGCCCTTCAAGGCCGTCACCAAGTACGATCCGCAGCGCGGCATCTACCAGACCGAGACGGTCCAGCGGACCCAAAGCCTCGCCCCCGGCGAGACCATCACCGCCGACAGCCGCCTGTTTGCCGGCGCCAAGGAATGGGCCACCATCCGCGCCTACCAGAACGAGGGCGGCGTGGACCGGTTTCTCGACTCCATCGACTGGGGCTGGTTCTTTTTCCTGACCAAGCCGATCTTCGCGGTACTGCACTGGCTCAACCAGATGATCGGCAACATGGGCTGGGCAATCATCGCGCTGACCGTTCTGCTCAAGGCGCTGGTGTTGCCGCTGGCCTACAAATCCTACGTCTCTATGGCCAAGATGAAGGAACTCCAGCCCGAGATGGAGAAGATCAAGGAGGCCGCCGGCGATGACCGCCAGAAGCTCCAGCAGGAGATGATGGCGCTCTACAAGAAGGAAAAGGTCAACCCGGCGGCGGGCTGCCTGCCCATCCTGCTGCAGATCCCGATCTTCTTCTCGCTCTACAAGGTGATCTTCGTCACGCTTGAATTGCGCCACGCACCGTGGATCGGCTGGATCCGCGATCTCTCGGCGCCCGATCCCTCGACGCTCTACAACCTCTGGGGCCTGCTGCCCTGGCCCGCGCCCGAGCCCGGCTCGGTTCTCGCGCTCATCTTCATCGGCATCCTGCCGCTGTGTCTCGGCATATCGATGTGGCTGCAACAGAAGCTGAACCCGACGCCGACCGACTCCACGCAAAAGATGATCTTCGCCTGGATGCCCTGGGTGTTCATGTTCATGCTGGGCAGCTTCGCCTCGGGGCTGGTGATCTACTGGATCACCAACAACCTGATCACCTTCACCCAGCAATACGCGATCATGCGCAGCCACGGCCACAAACCCGACGTGTTCGGCAACATCAAGTCGAGCTTCAGGCGCGGCGACAAACCCGCCCCGGACACGGGCAAGAAGAAGTGACGGCGCGGGTCAGTGCCCTCTGGCGCCACCCGGTCAAGGGGCACGGGCGCGAGACGCTGCGCCGCGTCACGCTGCGCCGCGGACAGGCGATGCCGTGGGACCGGCGCTGGGCCGTCGCGCACGAGCTGGCGCGCCTCACCGAAGGCGAATGGGCCCCCTGCGCGAATTTCTCCATCGGGGCCAAGGCGCCCGCATTGATGGCGATCGACGCGCAGGTGGACGAGGCGGCAGGCCGCGTGACCCTCACCCACCCGGACCGCCCCGACCTGACCTTCGATCCCGACCGCGACGCGCAGGCGTTTCTCGATTGGGTCGCGCCGCTCATGCCGGTGGACCGCGCCCGTTCGGTGCGGCTCTTCCGGCTCGACGGGCGCGGGCTGACAGACACGGATTACCCCTCGGTGAGCCTCTTGAACCTTGCCTCCAACGCCGATCTGTCGGCGCGGATGGGGGCCGAGGTGTCGCCGCTGCGGTGGCGCTGCAACATCCATGTCGATGGCATGGAGCCGTGGGCAGAATTCGATCTCGTCGGCCGGACGCTGCGCATCGGCGAGGCAGAGCTGCGCGTGCGCGAGCCGATCCGGCGCTGCATGGCGACCACGGCCAACCCCGCGACCGGGGCGCGCGATCTCGACACGCTCGGGGCGCTCAACCGCACCCGCGGGGCGCAGGATTTCGGTATCTATACT
>JADQCC010000130.1 GCA_016278295.1 Roseovarius sp.
CCGTCGCACCGGAGGTGCGCCAACCTGTATCGGCACGCCTTTGGCGTGACGGACATGCGATGGCGCGCGGGGCAACGCCCTCGATTCCGCGCCGGGACCAAATGCCCAACGACCGCTTCTGGCCATGACCAGCCCGGGCGCCCGTTGCCCCGTCAGTAGTGCCCGGCCACGTATTTCGCGATGGCGCCGCCACGGGAATTGACCTCGAGCTTCTGGTAGATCGCCTTGAGGTAATATTTCACCGTGTTCTCGGACAGACCGAGCCGCGCGCTTATCTGGAAATTCGTGAGCCCGTCGGTGAGCAGGCCGAGGATCTCGTGCTCGCGGCGCGACAGGGTCTCGGCCCGTTCGCCGGTCAGGCGGCGCATCACGTCCACCGGCAGGATGCAATGCCCCTCGACCAGCCGCCCGAGCACCTTGGGCAGCGTGGTCAGGATCTGCGCCATCAGGCAGATCGAGTTGGCGCCCGCCTTGACCGCCGTGCGGATGAAGGCGAATTCGCTCTCCTCGACCACCACCACCACGAGCACCGAGGCGTGATCGCGCCGCAGCATCTCGAGCACACGGCCGAGATCGGCATCGGCGAGCCGCACACCGAGAATCACGATGCAGGGACCGCGCCGCGCCGCCAGCGCCTTGCGCAGGCTCGCCTGATCGGTGGCGAACGGCCCGAGCCGCACCTGCGCCATCTGCGCCACCAGCGAGCCCAGCCCCTGACAGACAATAAGATGCCTGTCCGCCACGATTACCTCGGGCAAACCATGTTCCGCGTCCTGAGCGGTCGCATCCACCATGTCGCGCATGGCCTCCTCCTCCTGATCCGCCATCAAAGACAAAGGAAATCCCTGAAATCAAACAATTTTTTTGCATACAGACGTATGCCGCCGCTGCGGCACCGGGTAGGGGCGCCCTACCCGCCGGGGTGAAACGCCCCCCTGTTGGCCGCGCTTTCCATGCGCGCGGGCGTTCCCGGGCGGCGCGCGACCGGCGACAAGGGGTCAACCTGAGAGGAGGACAAAATGAACGGCAACACCCATCTATTCATCCCCGGCCCCACCAATATCCCCGAGGAGGTACGTCGCGCGATGAACCTGCCGATGGAGGACATGCGCGCGCCCGATTTCGGCGATTTCATCGTGCCGCTGCTGGCCGACCTGAAAAAGGTGTTTCGCACCGAGACCGGCCGCGTCTTTGTCTTTCCCGGCTCGGGCACGGGCGCGTGGGAGGCCGCAATCACCAACACGCTGAACAGTGGCGACCGCGTACTGATGTCGCGTTTCGGCCAGTTTTCAATGCTTTGGGTGGATATGGCCGAGCGGCTCGGCCTCGCTGTCGATGCCATCGACGTGGAATGGGGCAAGGGCGTGCCCGCGGAGGATTACGCCGCGCGCCTCGCCGCCGACAAGGCGCATGAGATCAAGGCCGTCTTTGCCACCCATAACGAGACGGCGACCGGCGTGACGTCCAACATTGCCGCCATCCGCACCGCGCTCGACGCCGCCGGGCACCCGGCGCTTCTGTTCGTGGACGGGGTGAGCTCCATCGGCTCGATCGAGTTCGAGATGGAGGCCTGGGGCGTCGATCTTGCCGTCGCCGGCTCGCAGAAGGGCTTTATGCTGCCCGCCGGTCTCGGCCTGCTCGCCGTCAGCGAAAAGGCCCTCGCCGCCCATGAGCGCGCCAAAATGCCGTGCTGCTATTTCAGCTTCTCGGACATGATCCGGCTGAACGACACCGGCTATTTCCCCTACACGCCCCCGACCCAGCTCTTGCGTGGCCTGCGCGTGTCGCTCGACATGCTGTTCGGGGCCGGGCTCGAATCGGTCTGGGAGCGGCATCACCGCCTCGGCTCGGGGGTGCGCGCGGCGATCGCCGAATGGCAAGGCTGCCGCCTCGTGGCCGACGCGCCAAAATGGCATTCCGACACCGTGTCAGCGATCTACGCCCCCGAGGGCATCGACGCGCGCCAGGTGATCGAGACCGCCTATCACAAGTATCAGACCTCGCTCGGCTCCGGTCTGGCCAAGCTTGCCGGCCGTGCCTTTCGCATCGGCCATCTCGGCTCACTCAACCCGGTGATGCTGTGCGGCGCGCTGTCGGCAGCGGAAATGGCGCTGCGCGACGCAGGCGCGGCCATCAGCCCCGGCCAGGGCGTCGCCGCCGCGCAAGAGGCGTTTCGCATGACGACCCCGCCAGTACAGACCCGCAGCGCCGCGCGCGCCGCCTGAAAGGACAGATGACATGAGCTACACCCTTCACCCGCTCAAGAAGCAGCGCCTGCAACGCTCGGAACTGGCCGTGCCCGGCTCCAACCCGTCGATGATCGACAAGGCCGCGGATTCGGAGGTCGACTACATCTTCCTCGATCTCGAGGATGCCGTCGCGCCCCCCGACAAGGTGCAGGCCCGCGCCAACATCATCCAGGCGCTCAACGACATCGACTGGAAAGCCAAGGGCAAGACCGTCTCGATCCGTATCAACGGGCTCGACACCCATTACATGTATCGCGACGTGGTCGAGATCGTGGAACAGGCGGGTCAGCATCTCGACACGATCCTGGTGCCAAAGGTGGGCGTGCCAGCGGATCTCTATACCGTCGAGACGATGGTGAGCCAGATCGAGACCGCGATGGGCTTCACCCACCAGATCGGCCTTGAGGCGCTGATCGAGACCGCCCTTGGCATGGCCAATGTCGAGGCCATCGCCGCCGCCCCCGGACGGCTCGAGGCGCTGCATTTCGGGGTCGCCGACTATGCCGCCTCGAACCGCGCGCGCACCGTGGTCATTGGCGGGCTCAACCCGGACTATCCCGGCGACCAGTGGCATTTCGCGCTGAGCCGCATGACCGTGGCCTGCCGCGCATACGGGTTGCGCGCCATCGACGGGCCGTTCGGCGATTTCAGCGACCCGGATGGCTATACCCTGTCGGCCAAACGCGCCGCCGCGCTGGGGATCGAGGGCAAATGGGCCATCCACCCCAGCCAGATCGCGCTGGCAAACGAGGTGTTCTCGCCCCCCGAGGCAGAGGTGACGCGCGCGCGGCGCATCATCGAGGAGTTGCGCAAGGCCGAGGCCGAGGGCCGCGGCGCCGCGAGCCTCGACGGCAAGATGATCGACGCGGCATCGGAGCGGATGGCCAACAACGTGCTGAGCGTGGCCGACGCCATCGCCGCCAAGGGATAAGGGAGGAAATCAAATGGATATCCACGAATTCCAGGCCAAGGACCTGCTCAAGCGCTTTGGCGTGCAGGTGCCGCGCGGCGGCATCGCCTACAGCCCCGAACAGGCGGTCTATCGCGCCTCGGAACTGTCGGGTGACAAATGGGTGGTCAAGGCACAGATCCATTCCGGCGCGCGCGGCAAGGCGGGCGGCGTGCGCATCTGCACGTCGGAGAAAGAGATCAGCGAGGCGGCAAGCTGGATGCTGGGCCGCACGCTGGTCACACATCAGACCGGCCCGCAGGGCAAGCTGGTAAACCGCCTCTATGTCGAGGAAGCCACCGATATCGCGCAGGAAATCTATCTCGGCTTCGTGATGGACCGCAAGGAAGAGCGCGTGGTCGTCGTGGCCTCGGCGCAGGGTGGCATGGAAATCGAGGAAATCTCGGCCAACGAGCCCGAGTCTCTCATCCGCTCGGTGGTCGATCCGGCGGTGGGGATGCAGGCCTTCCAGGCGCGCGAGATCGCGTTTTCGCTCGATCTCGATCCGGCGCTCATTCCGCAGGCGGTCAAGACCATCATCGGCTGTTACCGCATGATGGAAGAGACCGACGCCAACATGGTCGAGATCAACCCGCTGGTCGTCACCGGCGCGGGCGAGATCGTGGCGCTGGATGCCAAGGTGAGCTTTGACGACAACGCCCTTTTCCGCCGCCCCGAAATCTCGGAACTGCGCGACAAGAGCCAGGAGGATTCGCGCGAGACCTTCGCCTCGGATCGCGGCCTCAACTATATTGGCCTCGACGGCGAGATCGGCTGCATCGTCAACGGCGCGGGCCTCGCGATGGCCACGCTGGACATGATCAAGATGGCCGGGGGAGAGCCCGCCAACTTTCTTGACGTGGGTGGTGGGGCAAGCCCCGAGCGCGTGCTGAAATCCTTCAAGGCGGTACTCAACGATCCCAATGTCGAGGCGATCCTCGTCAACATCTTCGCCGGTATCAACCGCTGCGACTGGATCGCCGAGGGCGTGATCCGCGCGGTGCGCGAGTTGAACCTCACCATGCCCCTGGTCGTGCGTCTCTCGGGCACCAATGTAGAGGAGGGCCGCCGCCTCATCGCCGAGAGCGGTCTGCCCATCCAGACCGCCGAAAGCCTCGCCGATGCCGCCGAAAAGGTGGTGGCGGCCTGGTCCGACACCAGAAAATCGGAAAAGGGAGCCGCCTGATGGCCATTCTCATCGACACATCCAGCCGCGTGCTCGTCACCGGCCTGACCGGTCGCATCGGCAGCTTTCACACCGCCGACATGATCAAGCACGGCACCAACGTGGTGGGCGGCGTGACCCCGGGCAAGGGCGGGATCAAGCATGACGGCCTGCCGGTCTTCAACACAGTCAAGGGCGCGGTGGCCGAGACGGGGGCCGATCTGGTGATCTGCTTCGTGCCGCCCCCGTTCGCCGCCGACGCGATCATGGAGGCCGCGGATGCGGGGATCAAAACCTGCGTCTGCATCGCCGACGGCATCCCGGCGCGCGACATGATCCGCGTGAAACGCTACATGCGCCGCTACAAGGCCGAGCGCCGGATGCGCCTGATCGGCCCCAACTGCGCCGGGATCATCACGCCCGGGCAGGCCTTTGCCGGGCTCATGCCGCCGCATATCTACATGCCGGGGCGCGTGGGGATCGTCGGGCGGTCAGGCACGTTGGGCTACGAGGCCGCGAGCCAGATGAAGGAGCACGGCATCGGCGTCTCGACCTCGGTCGGTATCGGCGGCGACCCGATCAACGGCTCGTCCTTTCGCGATATCCTGGAGCTGTTCGAGAACGACCCCGAGACCGACGCCGTGGTGATGGTGGGCGAGATCGGTGGACCCCAGGAGGCCGAGGCCGCCGCCTATATCCGCGACCACATGACCAAGCCGGTCGCGGCCTATATCGCCGGTCTCTCGGCGCCCAAGGGGCGGCGCATGGGCCATGCCGGGGCGATCGTGTCGGCCTTTGGCGAATCGGCGCAAGAGAAGGTGGAGATCCTCGGCGATGCCGGTGTGACCATTGTACCCACGCCCTCGTCCTTCGGCGAGGTGGTGGCGAAGATGGTGGCCTGAGCGGACCGCGCGCCGGGGTCTCACCCGGCGCGCAACCGCCCTGCCGCCCATCCCGAGGCGGCGATCATCGCGCTGGCCGTGCCCAGCATCAGCGGCAGCCCGCCCGCCTGGTAGGTCAGCCCCGAGAGTACCGTGCCCACGAGCCGCCCGCCGGCGTTGGCCATGTAGTAGAACCCCACGTCCATCGTCACCCGTTCCGCCTGTGTGAAGGCGAGGATCAGGTAGGAATGGAGCGCGGAATTCACGGCAAAGAGCGCGCCGAAGACCAGCAGCCCCGTCACCAGCATGATCGTGAGCCAGGTTTGCGGGCCATCCGCCAGCAGCGCCGCGCCGGTCAGCAGCACCGGCACCGCCAGCAACGCCAGCGCCCAGCCCCGCGCCGCCCGGATCAGGTCACCTTCGGGGCGGTCGCGGGCGCGCATCAGGCGCGGCGCGCCGGCCTGCACCGCGCCGTAGAGGATGATCCACCCCGCCATGAACGTGCCGACCATGAAGAACGCCGCGCGGTTCCCGGCCTCGGACCCGTCCGACAGCACGCCGTAGAAATAGACCGGGATGCCCACCACGAACCACACGTCGCGCGCCCCGAACAGGAACACGCGCGCTGCGCTCAGCCAGTTCACGTTGGCGGATTTCGAGAACACCTCGGAGAATTTCGCGCCCTTGCGCCCCGTCGGCAGGCCCGGCGGCATGGCGAGCGCCACGGCCACGAGGATTACCGCCAGCACCCCTGCCATGGCCCAGATCGCGCCGTTGAAACCGATCCCGGCCAACAGCGCCGCACCCATGAGGAACCCCAGCCCCTTGACCGCGTTCTTGGAGCCCGTGAGCACCGCCACCCAGCGGAACAGCCCGCCGTGTTCCGCAGGCGCGAGCAGCTTGACGGCGGATTTGGAGGACATCTTGGCCAGATCCTTGGCCACACCGGAGGCCCCCTGCACCACCGTCACGTAAGCGACCGAGAGCGCCACCGCCCAGCCCGGATCGAGCTGTGCAAGTGCCAAGAGCGCCAGCACCTGAAGGCCGAGACCCGCGTAAAGCGTCGCGGCCAGCCCGAACCGCGCCGCGATCCAGCCTGCCGAGAGGTTGGTCACCATCCCCGCGATCTCGTAGAGCACGAACAGGTACGCAAGCTGCACCGGGCTGAAGCCCAACGTGTGGAAATGCAAGAGCACCAGCATCCTGAGCGCGCCATCGGTCAGCATGAAAGCCCAATAGGCCGCCGTGACGGCGATATAGGCGCCGAGGCCCTCGGGGCGTGCGCTCACACCGACGCCCCTACCATGCACGCCACATCGACCAGACGATGCGCATAGCCCATCTCGTTGTCATACCAGGCATACACCTTCACCTGCGTACCGTTCACCACCATCGTCGAGGGTGCATCGACGATGCCGGAGCGCGTGTCGTTGGTGTAGTCGGCGCTGACCAGCGGCCGCGTCTCGTAGCCGAGAATGCCCGCGAGCGGCCCCTCGGCGGCGGTCTTGAACAGGGCGTTCACCTCCTCCACGGTGGTCTCCCGCTCCATCTCGAACACGCAATCGGTGATCGAGGCATTGAGCAGCGGCACGCGCACGGCGTGGCCGTTCAGGCGGTCTTTCAATTCAGGATAAATCAGCGTGATCGCCGTGGCGCTGCCCGTGGTGGTGGGGATCAGCGAGTTGAGCGCGGAGCGCGCGCGGCGCAGATCCTTGGCGGGGCGGTCCACGATCACTTGCGTGTTGGTCACGTCGTGGATTGTGGTGATCGAGCCGTGCCTGATGCCAATGGCCTCGTGCAGCACCTTGACGACGGGCGCGAGGCAATTGGTGGTGCAGCTTGCCGCCGTGACGATGCGGTGGCGGACGGGATCGTAGATGTGGTGATTGACGCCGTAGACGATATTGGCGGCATCGCCATCCTTTACCGGGGCGGAGACGACGAGCTTTTTTACCCCGGCGTCGAAATACGGGGCCAGTCTCGCCTCGGTCTTGTAGACGCCGGTGCAGTCGATCACCACGTCGACCCCGTCGAGCGGCAGATTGCCAAGGTCGCGCGTGCCGATGAACGGCAGGCGCGTCCCGTCGATGGTGACGCCGCCCTCATCATGCGAAAACGCCGCGTCCCACCGCCCGTGCACCGTGTCAAATTCCAGCAGATGGGCGTGCATTTCCGCATTGCCCACAGCGTCGTTGATCCACGCCACCTGTGCGCCGCGCGCCAAGAGCGGCTTGAGGATCAGCTTGCCGATCCGGCCCAGGCCGTTGATGGCATAGGTGATCACACCTCGGCCTCGTCGGCCTTGCGCCCGATGTCGTCCACCCGGGCCTGAAGGCTCACCTTGTCCAGCGAGTCGAAAGGCAGCGCCGCGAAGATCATGATGCGGTTTCGCAGCGCGCCATAGGCGTGCTGGAAGGCGAGCGCTTTCTCCGCCTCGGTGCCCTCGGCCCTGACCGGGTCGGGGGTGCCCCAATGGGCGGTGATGGGCTGCCCTTCCCAGGCCGGGCATTCCTCGTTCGCCGAGCGGTCGCAGACGGTAAAGACGAAATCCATCACCGGGGCGTCGGCGGCGGTGAATTCGGTCACGTTCTTGGCGCGCAGGTCCGCAATATCGTGCCCCTTTGACTTCAACACCTCCAGCGCGAAAGGGTTGAGTTCGGAAAAGGGCCGCGTTCCGGCGGAGTACGCGTTGAACCGGTCGTCCGCGATCTCGCGCAGGATGGTCTCGGCAAAGATCGAGCGGGCGGAATTGCCCACGCAGATAAAGAGCGCGTTGTATTTACTGTCTGCCATGTCGAAACCTCCTTCGCGGATGGGTGCGGGGGCACAGATATCCGGCCGCCCGCGGCAGCAATCGTTGAGCAGGTAGTCGAAGGTGCGGCGCACCTCGGTCATGTTCATGGAATATCGAAGCGACGTTCCGTCACGCGCCTGCGTGACCAGACCGGCGTGCAGGAGCGCATTCAGGTAGGCCGAGAGGGTTGACGGCTTGAGTCCCAGCACCTCGGCCAACTCCCCCGCAGGAACCCGGTCGGGATAGCGCCGCATGAGCAGCCGGAAAATACCGAGCCGATGCGGATGCCCGAGCGTGGAAAGACGGGTGGAGATTATTTTTTCCATAATTCATGAATATTAGAAATATAAGAGTGCGGCAAGGCCCACGGCTTGCTGTCACCAAAACTTCACGAAGGATCGTGCGACGGCGCTAGCGTTCGCGCGCCGCCTCGATCGCCGGGCGGATGGTATTCTCCATGACGCGATCGGTGATCGGCCCGGCAAAGCGCAGCACGATCTCGCCTTGCCCGTCGATCACGTATGTCTCGGGTACGCCATAGACGCCCCAGTCGATCGCCATGCGTCCGGACGCATCCGCGCCGATACCGGTATAGGGATCACCAAGTTCCGCGAGGAAGCCCAGCGCGTTGCCTGGCTTGTCCTTGTAGTTGACGCCATAGACGGGGATCCCCTCGGCGGCGAGCTGCATCAGATTGGGATGCTCGATCCGGCAGGGACCGCACCAGCTTGCCCAGTAATTGACCAGGCTCACCTTGCCCGCGCGCAGGTCGGCATCGCCAAAGCCCGGCTTGTCGCCCAGCGGAGTGACCTCAACCGCCGGGGCCTGTTGACCCGCCAGCGCCGAGGGCAGAGAACTGGGATTCTCGCGCTTGAGCCCGACGAGGGCCAGCCCCGCGAAGACGGCAAACACCACCAGCGGCGCGACCATGAGCGGAGACACCCTAGCCATCGGATTTCCTCCGGTTTTCAACTTCTTCCAGTTCTCTCTTGACCCGCGCGGAGCGGCGCAGGCTGGCCCAGACGATCACGGCCAGAAGCGCCAGCGATACCCCGTAGGACGACAACACGGCGCCCGCGTATTTGCCCAGTTCGGGGATCATGCCTGCATCCTTTCACGTGCCTCGAGCGCGCGCATCCGCCTTGCCCTGATCTCGGTGCGCGTGCGCACAAGTACAAGCGCGACAAACAGAAGCACAAAGCCCGCCATCGTCACCAGCAGCGGATACCAGAACACGTCGGCCACGTTCTCCTCCTGATCGAGGCTGAGCGACGCGCCTTGGTGCAGACCCTGATTCCAGAAATTCACCGCATAGCGGCTCAAGAGCGCGAAGACAGAGCCGACAAGGCACAGGATCGAGGTCAGGTCCGCGGCGGTGTCGTCGTTCTCGATCGCCTCCCACAGCGCGATATACCCCAGATAGAACAGGAACAGGATCAAAAAACTCGTGAGCCGCGGATCCCACGCCCACCACGTGCCCCACATCGGCTGACCCCAGAGCGCGCCGGTCGCGAGCGCGATCAGCGTCATCACCATCCCCACGGGGGCGGCGGCGCGCGCGGCGAGCGCGCTGACATGGTGGCGGCGCACGATCCACACCAGCGACGTGACCAGCATCATCAGCCACGCGTTGATCGCCATCAGCGACGAGGGCACGTGCAGGTAGATGATCTTGACGGTCGAGCCCTGCCGGTAATCCGAAGGTGTGAAGAAGAAGCCCCAGATCAGCCCCGCCGCGAGCAGGAGCGCCGCGGACCACGCGACGAACGGCAGCACGCGGTCGGTGGTCTCGATGAACTTCTTGGGATTCGCATATTCCCAGAGCGCGTTCAGGTTCATGGGCTGTATCCGTCCGTCATCGCAGGTTGACCTTCAATACCGCGGCGGACGCAAAAGGCAAAAGCGCGATTGTGCCGCAGGTGATCCCCGCCAGAAGCGCCAGCGGCGTAGCCACGGCAAGCCCCTCGGCCCCGCGCCGCGCAACCTCGGCCCCGAATATCAATGTGGGCACGTAGAGCGGCAGCACAAGCAGGCTGAGGAGCAACCCACCGCGTTTCAGCCCCACGGTGAGCGCCGCGCCAAAGGTGCCGATCACGCTGAGCGCAGGCGTGCCCAGCCCCAGCGAAAGCACCAGCCAGCCGAAACCCGGCCCCGGCAGATTGAGCAGCACGCCCAGCACGGGCGCGATCAGCACCAGGGGCAGGCCGGTGGTGAGCCAGTGCGCGAACGCCTTGACCACCACGATCCCCTCCATCGGCAGGGGCGAGGTGGCCAGCAGATCGAGGCTGCCATCCTCGTGATCGAGCGCAAAGATGCGGTCGAGCGACAGCAGGCAGGCAAGCAGCGCGCCCAGCCACAGCATTCCCGGCGCAATCCGCGACAGGAGCGCGCTCTGCGGCCCGACGCCGAAGGGCACCAGCACCACGACGATCAGAAAGAACGCCAACCCGAGACCAAAGCCGCCGCCCGCGCGCACCGCGAGCCGCATGTCGCGGGTGAGAAGCGCGATCACAGGAACACCCCGTCAAAATCCGCCGCCGCCAGCGGCGCGGCGCGATAGGGTGCGAGATCGAGGATGCGCGCCTCCGACAGGCCCAGGTCGATATGCGTGGCGATGAGCGCCGCCCCCCCCGCGGCGAGATGGGCACGCACCGCACCCACGAACATCGCCACCGCGTCCGTGTCGAGCGACACGGTCGGCTCGTCCAGCAGCCAGACGCGCCGCGCCGTTATCAACAGCCGCGCAAGGCCCAGCCGCCGCTTTTGCCCGGCCGAGAGCGCACCGGCCTGCCGGTTTGCCAGCGGGCCGAGGCGGAAGGTCTCCAGCGCCTTCGAGATGTCATCCGTGCCAAAGACCTGCGCCCAGAATTTGAGGTTTTCCGCAACCGAGAGTGCCGCCTTGATCCCGTCGGCGTGTCCGGCATAGACGAGGCTCTCGGGCGCCGCCTCGACCGCGCCGCCGAGGGTCGGCTGAAGCCCAGCCACCGTGCGCAGAAGGGTGGTCTTGCCGATGCCATTCGGCCCGCGTAGCACCAGCACCTCACCGGGGCCGAGCGCGAGGCTTACGCCTTCCAGCACCGGCACTCCGCCGCGCGCGACGTTCATATCCGTGACACGTAACACCATGCGCTCTGCCTAGCCCAAAGCCGCAGGCGCGGAAAGCGCCAAAGCCTGCGCGAGATGTCACACCGGCAGCGCCGCGAGCGCCACCTGGCGCCCCTCGGACAGGAGCACGTTGTAGGTGCGGCAGGCAGCGGGCGAATTCATCGCCTCGACCCCCAGCCCGGCGTCCTGCAGCCGCTCGCGCAGCGCAGCGGGGGCGTGCGCTGTTTCCGCCCCGGTGCCGATGAACACCACGTCCACCTTACCCGCCAGCGCCAGGAGCGGTGCGGGGTCGTCAAAGCCCCGCCACCCGCGCGCCGACGCCGCCGTCACCAGAACCGCGCCCTCGATCACCTGCCCGGCCACGCGGAAAAAGCCGGGACCGTAGCCGTCCACCGGCGTGGCCTCTGCAAAGGTGATCTCGGTCATGCGCATGGCTCAGGCTCCATTGCCCCAGATCGGCAGGCCGCTCAGCACCGCGAGCGCGATCACGGCGTAGGCCACCCAACGGTAGAGCCGCTCGTGGCGCGGGTCAAACAGCGCCTGCCCGATGAGCGAGGTGATGCCATAGGGAACTGCCAGCACCAGCGCCAGCGCCACAAGCGCCCAGTCCACCGCGCCCTTTGCCAGCAGGTTGGCCACGATCACCACGTCGAGCGCGGCGAGGAACAGGATGGTGTTGGCGCGCACCGCCTGCGCCACCGATTGCCCGGCGAGGTAAAACAGGATCACCGCAGGCCCCGTGAGCCCCGTCAGCCCGCCGATGCCCC